>DASTFP010000064.1:0-2137 GCA_035719865.1 Terrimicrobiaceae bacterium
TTTGGCCGCCGTCTTGCCCTTGGCTGCTTTCGGAGCGGGCTTTTCATCTTTGGCCGTGGTGTCGGACGCCTTCGTCCTGGGGGATTTATGCGTATGGTTCGCCATTCTTTCGTTAGGTTGAAAGGGGGCGAATATCTAGCCTCATCACTCGGTCAGTGCAAGGGGATTCTTATTTCAAGCGCTCTTTCCTGGCTGGCAAGACTCTGGCGTGGAGGCGGCTTGCCGAGGGCGGCCACCATAAGCAAACTCATGAGCCCTTACCTTCCGATGAGAATGATCGTCGCGCGGTCGCCGATTGCCAACGACTTCTTGGTGCTCAGTTGAACCTCGGCGCCGGGCTCTGCGATATCGTCGGGCGCATGAAGCGAAGTGTCCACGAACCGATACCACGCCATGCCCTTGGGCAGGACCGGAAGCGCAAATTCCAGCGGCTCGAAGAACATATTCATCGCGCAGTATATGAAATGCGGCGGACCGCCGACCGCCGCCCCATGCCTGCCGCAAAGCATGAAAGCAATCGACCTGCTGGGGAGGCTCCAGTCGGGCTTCCACGGCTGAATGCCGTGCCAGGAGATATCCGGATAACCGCTGCCAATGCAATCCCTCCCCGTAAGAAAATCAGGCTGCCGCAGCGCGGGGTTGGCACGGCGAAACGCGATCATCCCCTTCACAAAGCGCAGCAGCTCGCGGTATCTCTCTGTGAGCGACCAGTCGAACCAGTTCCAGTCTTCATCCTGGCAATAGGCGTTATTGTTGCCGTGCTGTGTGCGTCCGCACTCGTCGCCCATATAGAGCATCGGGACCCCTTGGCTGACAAAGAGCACAGCAATAGCGTTTTTTTGCTGGCGCAGCCGGAGTGCATTAATCTTTGCGTCTTCCGTCGCGCCCTCAACGCCGCAGTTCCAGCTATAGTTATCGTTGGCTCCGTCGTTGTTGTTCTCGCCGTTATCCAGATTGTGCTTCTCGGTGTAGGAAAACAAATCGCGCAGGGTGAAGCCGTCATGGCAGGTGATAAAGTTGATCGACGAGGCCGGCTTGCGTCCCGCGGAGAGATAGAGGTCCGGAGAGCCCATGATGCGCTGAACCATCTCGCCGACCATGCCGACGTCTCCCTTCAGGAAGCGACGGGCCGCATCGCGGAACTTGCCGTTCCATTCCAGCCACCTTCCGTACGACGGAAAATTCCCGACCTGGTAGAGACCTCCGGCGTCCCAGGCCTCGGCGATGAGATCGCAGTGCGCGAGCACCGGATCGTAAGCCAGGGACTCGAGAAGCGGCGGGTTGGCAAGCGGCGCGCCGTGGGAATCACGCCCGAGCACGGAGGCGAGATCGAAGCGAAAGCCATCGACATGGAACTCCGCAGCCCAGTAGCGCAGGCACGCGAGGACAAACCCGCGCACGACTGGGTGATTGCAGTTCACGGTATTCCCGCAGCCCGTGTAGTTCAGATACTGGCCCTGGCTGTCGAGCATGTAGTAGGTTCTGTTATCAATCCCGCGAAAGGAAATTGTCGGGCCGTCGCTGCCGCCCTCGGCGGTGTGATTGAAAACAACATCCAGCACCACCTCGATGCCGTTCTCATGCAGCGATTTCATGAGTTGCTTGAGCTCGTAGACCTGCGTGCCATGCCTCCCGGTGGCGGCGAAGCCGGCCTTCGGCGCAAAGAAACCCAGTGTGCTGTATCCCCAGTAGTTGCAAAGCTGCTCGCCCGTGAGCGGATTGGTGCGTTGATTCTCGAGCTCATCGAACTCGAAAATCGGCATGAACTCCACGCAGTTGACTCCGAGATCCTTTAGGTAGGAGATCTTCTGGCTCAAGGCTTCGAACGTCCCGGGATGCTTTACTCCGCTGCTCGGATGCGCCGTGAAGCCCCGGACATGTAATTCGTAGATGATTAGTTCACTCTCGGGTCGCTTAAGGGGACGGGTATGTCCCCAATCGAACTGCTGAAAGGGTATCCGGCCGCGATAAGGATATATTTCCGGTCTCTTCGACGGCTGTTTCCAGACATCGCGCCCGCCGATTTCCCGCGCCTCGGGGTCGAGCAGGATTTTCTGGGGATCAAACCGCTGGCCCTGATGCGGGTCGTTAAGCCCGTCGAAACGGAACCCATACTCGATTTGCTCGTAGTTCAGGT
>DASTFP010000065.1:0-6377 GCA_035719865.1 Terrimicrobiaceae bacterium
AAGGCAGGTGCTTCTTAAGCAGATGCAGCCGGGAGTCGATCTCCTGTCGCAGCCCCAGTTTGTTGACCATCAGATGGATCGCGCCGATGCCCCCGCAGTTGACCGCCCTGGCTTTCTCGGCCATTTCATAATGAATATTGCTGGCCTTCATCATCGGCTCGGTCTGATCGCTCCATCTGGGCCCCGGCGTTCAAACGACGTTGAATTCGGCGCTTGCGACTACGCAGGATCTTCGGATAGCTTCTGCTCACTCGAAATGACCTTTCTCCTTGGGTGGCTTTGGTTTAGTCACCGCCATCAAACCAAGGATTTAAGGGCATTTCGAGTCTTTTGCGTTGTCCCTCCGATTAAAATCGCGCTTCTTTAAGGACTAGCAGCTCCCGTAGGCAAAGCCAATACACCGCAGAGATAAGTCACGGCCGCAACGATCCCCACGCAGCACCAGGTCACCGTGAGGAGATGCGTTTAGGGGCTAGGACGCTGATGACACAAACCCTGGGAACCGTGATTGCCGCTCATCTCGCCGTGCTGAGGAACCATTGATAGGCATCGCGGATGCCTTCGCGCAAAGGAATTTTCGGGCGCCATCCGAGGCCGAACAGCTTGGTCATGTCGAGAAGCTTGCGCGGTGTCCCGTCCGGCTTCGAGGTGTCAAAAACCAGCCGGCCCTGGAAGCGCAAGACGTCGCAGACCGTTTCGGCAAGCTCGCGGATGGTTATGTCTTCTCCGCACCCGACGTTGATAATTTCCGGAGAATCGTAGCGCTCGAGCAGAAAGAGGCAGGCGTCGGCAAGATCATCGACATTGAGGAACTCGCGCCGCGGGTTTCCGGTGCCCCACACGACGACACTGTTCTCCCCGCGCTCCATCGCCTCGTGCACCTTGCGAATCAAAGCGGGAATGACATGGGAGCTGTGGAGGTCGAAATTGTCATGGGATCCGTAAAGGTTCGTCGGCATGGCCGAGAGGAAGAGTTTTCCATGTTGGCGGGCGTAAGCCTGACACAGCTTGATCCCTGCGATCTTGGCAAGAGCATAGGCCGCGTTGGTGGGTTCCAGCTCGCCGGTTAGAAGGGCGCTCTCCGGAATCGGCTGCGGTGCCAGCTTCGGGTAGATGCATGAGCTCCCGAGGAAAAGGAGCTTTCGTGTGCCAAAATCCGCGGCGGCTTCGATGACGTTGTTTTGGATCGTGAGATTTTGAAGCAGGAACTCCACCGGTTGCTCGTGGTTGGCTGCGATGCCGCCCACCTTGGCGGCGGCGTCTACGACGATGGTCGGGCGCTCTCCTGCAAAGAAGGCGCGCACCGCGTTGCGATCCATCAGGTCAAGCTCGGCCCGCGGCCGCGTTAGGATATTGCTGAAGCCTGAACGCTGCAATCGTCGCACCACCGCACTTCCTACCATCCCCCGGTGTCCCGCCACATAAATTGAATCCGCCTTATCCATGCGTTGCTTTTGAAGGGTTACTAGCACTTTTCCTCGCACGAGGCGCTCTCAAACTGAATGGTCGGGTGTGCGATGCCATAGCGATGGAGCAGGTCTTCGCGGATGCGCTCCAGCAACGCGTCATCGAGGGTCGCCGTCCTCTTCGTGAGGTGGGCCGTCAAGGCGATCTCCGTGGTGCTTAGCGCCCAGATGTGCAGGTGGTGAATTCCGGCAACTTCGGGCAGGCCGGCGAAATAAGCGCGCACGGCGGCAGGATCCACACTCGGCGGCACGGCGTCCAGGGACATATTCAGGGATTCGGTGAAGAGTTCCCAGGTGCTCAGCAGGATTACGCAGCCAACAAGGAGGCTGGCCAGCGGATCCAACCAGCCCCAGCCCGTGAACATAATCGCCGCTCCGGAAAGCATGACGCCGGCGGAAACCGCCGCGTCTGCAGCCATGTGGAGAAAGGCACCGCGAACGTTGAGATCCTCTTTCTGCCCGGACATGAAGAGCAGGGCGCTTGCTCCGTTGACCGCGATGCCCAAGGCAGCCACCCAGATGACGGTTCCCCCCTCGACGTGCGGCGGTTCCCGAAAGCGCTGGAGGGCCTCCCAAACGATCGCGCCGACTCCGACAAGCAGCAGAAGGGCATTGAAAAGGGCGGCAACAACAGTCGCCCGCTTCCAGCCGTAGGTCCGTCGCAGGCTAGAGGCTTTCTTCGCGAGTTCGGTTGCGGTCCAGGCCAGCACAAGGCCAAGGACATCCGTGAGATTGTGGGCCGCGTCCGCCAGGAGTGCGAGCGAATCCGAGAGGAGTCCGAAGATGACTTCGAGGACGATGAATCCCGTGTTGAGGAAAATACCGATCAGAAACGCCCGCCCGAAATCCGCGGGCGCCTGATGCTGATGGCCATGATCGCCATGGTCGTTCCCCATGCGTAGAGTGCGCCGTGAAACCATCACTCTGTCAATGGCTTCTTTTCTCACGGCACTTCCCCGTGTAGGTAATGCCGCCCAGCGATGAACGCGGCCCGAATCAGCTTCTTGCAGCGCCTTGGCAGCACCCTCGGTCTCTGGGCATTGATCGTTGCCACCCTCCTGGCGGGCTCGGAATATGGCTATTTCTTGCTGATCTTCTTCATGGCGATGGTGGCTCTCTACGAGTATTTCCAGATGGTGAAGGAGTTGGGCGCGCCCGCCTTCACGCTGACCGGCATGCTTTGCGGTGCGATCTATATGATCGGGAGTTTCCTCTATCTCCGGGCGACCGGAGCAGATCACTCCTACGATTTGGAGATGGCGATTCTTGTCGGTTTTCTGTTTGTGGTGTTTTCGCGCCAGATGTTTCGCGCGGCGGCGAGCCGAGACGCCTTGGAGGGTATCGCCTACACAGTTTTCGGTCTGCTCTACATCCCGTGGCTGTTCAACTTCTTTACCAAGATCGTATATCTGACCCCTCGAACGGAAAGTGGGGAGACGACCGGACAGTTTTATTTGATTTATCTGATGGTGGTTACAAAATTCAGCGACATGGGCGCGTATGTTTTTGGCAGCCTTTTCGGACGCCATCCCTTTGCTCCGCATATCAGCCCAAAGAAGACCTGGGAGGGCTTCTTCGGTGCGCTGGTTCTCTCCTCGTTGGGCAGCTACTGGCTTTACGCGCTGATTCCGGCGCGCCTTGCGGTGCTGCGGCTCGAGGATGTCGTCATCCTTGGCCTGTTGCTGGGAATTGGTGCAGTCGTGGGCGATTTGGCCGAGTCCATCATCAAGCGCAGCACCCAGGCGAAGGATTCGAGCAGGATCCTGCCCGGAATCGGCGGCACGCTCGATTTGATCGACAGCCTGCTCTTTACCGCGCCGCTCATGTATTTCTATCTCCGATTGGTCATTGGCGTCTGATGAGAACCCGGCACGTTGTTATCCTTGGAGCCACGGGGTCGATTGGCAGGAGCGCGCGCAAGGTCGCCCACGACATCCCTGGAAGAATGAAAATTGCCGGGCTCTCCGCGCATCTCGATGCCGAGGGTCTCGCGGCGGCGGCCAGCGAGTTTCCCCGCGCGAAGACGGCGCTCTCGTCGGGTCCCGACGGGGAGCAGAAGCTCATCGAGTTGGCGACGTTGCCCGAGGCGGACATGGTCCTCATTGCCATCGTTGGCACTGCGGGCCTGAGGCCGGCGTTAGCGGCCATCGAGGCCGGAAAAGACCTGGCCGTCGCCAGCAAGGAGATTCTCGTGATGGCGGGTGAGATTGTTATGTCTGCTGCGGCCCGCAAGGGCGTGAAGGTCCTGCCGGTGGACAGCGAACACAACGCGATTTTTCAATGCCTTGACGGCCGATCTGAGACGGCGCTGCGGCGAATTATCCTCACGTGCTCCGGGGGCCCTTTTCGCGCCACACCGAGGGCCGATCTCGAGAAGGTAACGCCGGAGATGGCCCTGAAGCATCCGACCTGGTCGATGGGCCGAAAGATCTCGATCGATTCGGCGACACTTTTCAACAAGGGCCTGGAGATGATTGAAGCACGCTGGCTGTTTGACGTTCCCATGGAGCAAGTGGACGTGGTCGTACACCCGCAAAGCATCGTGCATTCGATGGTGGAGTTCGTGGACGGCTCGCTGCTCGCACAGTTGAGCCACTCGGATATGTGCTTTCCCATCCAGTATGCTGTCACCTGGCCCGACCGGGTCGCCAATTCGTTCCGTCCGCTCGATCTCGCCGCGCTTCGGCGCCTTGATTTCGAGGCGCCGCGCCGGAAGGATTTTCCCGCGCTCGATCTGGCGCGTCGCGCCGGGGAAGTCGGGGGTTCTTTGCCGGCAACTTTGAACGCGGCCAACGAGGTGGCTGTCCAGGCGTTTCTCGAGCACCAAATCAGATTTCCGCAGATCTGGGAGATCGTTGAGCGCGTGATGGAGCAGTGCCCCTGCGTTGCGCATCCCTGCCTCGACGAACTGACGGATGTCGACCGGAACGCCCGGGAGCGGGCATCCCAGGCGATAATTGCAGCTTGATAGGGCGACTAGCTTCCGCGCACTGCCGGCGAAAGACTTGGCAATGGTGAATCGACCGCCCAGATGCGCAGCGCTTCCTTTTTGCCCCGGATTTCGGTTTCTCCCAGGTCCCTGAGGGAGTAGGCGCCCTCCAGTGCGCAGCGCGTGGCGTCGCTGCAAATAATGCGGGCCCGATACATCTCCCGCTTGGTAAGGCTCTGAAGCCGCGAGGCAAGATTCACTTCGTTGCCGATCACGGTGTAGTTATGGCGGGACGCGGATCCGACGTTACCCACGACTACGGCGCCCGTGCTTATTCCAATGCCCGTGCGGAACGCGGGAAGACCTTCCCCGCCGCGTTGCAGGTTCAGAGTTTCCTCTGCCTCCAGGATGGCCAGCGCTGCGCGAACCGCGCGATCCGCATGATCCGGAACGCCGACGGGCGCGCCGAAGATCGCCATCACCGCATCGCCGATATATTTGTCCACGACTCCGCCCACCGACTCGATGGCTGAGGTTACCGCGGTAAAGTAAGTGTTGAGCTGCTCGACCAAGGCCTGGGGCGATTGCGTCTCGCTGAGCGCCGTGAAGCCGCGCAGGTCGGAGAAGAGAATCGTCACCTCCCGGATCTCGCCGCCAAGTTCGATCTCGGACTTCATCAGCTCGCGCGCGACCTCCGGGGACACTGATTTTCCCAGCAAGTCGTGAACCTTATCGCGTTCCTCAAGACCAATGGCCATACTGTTGAATGCCGAAGCCAAATCGCCCAGTTCATCGCGGGATGCTACCGGCACCCGCGCGCGATAGTCGCCACGCATGATCTTTCTGACCCCTTCCGAGAGACTGATAAGAGGCCGGGTCACCCCGCGCGCGACGAACACTCCTGCGATCCCCGAGACCAGAAGTGCGCCGATGTTCAGAAGAATCAGGACCCTCTCAAGCTGCCGAAACGGAGCCATCTCTTCGTCGAAGGAGCGCAACATCGCAATCTGCGTGCGACCGTCGATGTCCTCCGGAAAAGGAACGGTGAGGCCGAGATAAGGTGTTCCGTGGATGTCAAGGGTCTGGAGTTCGCGCGCGGGCGAATCCGACGCGAGCGCGAAATCAATCTCGGCGTGCTTGAGCGCCGGGGTGCTCGCGGCAACTTTTCCCTCATGCAGGAAAGCGATTTCGAAGCCGCTGAGACGCCGGAATTCTTCGGCCAGCGCGGCGTCGAGAGGGAATCCAACGGCGATCCAGACGCTCGGCTCAGGCACAAGGAGCGGGTAGACGACGACCATTTGAAGCGTGTCGCCGAGACTTTCGACCTTCGTCGCCTGAAGGCCTGGGGTTTCCTCGGCGTGGAGGATGAGGCTCTCGTCGATCGCAAGCTTGGCGGAAGCTTCGGCGGGCAGGGAATCGGCGAGCGTCTCGCCGTCGGCCGAAATCAGCCGAATAAATGAGGCCAGACCGATTCGTGCGCGGTAGTTCTGAAGGGCAGACTCCAGGGTGGCTCGCGCCACCGGGTCTTGGGAGTCTCGAAGTTGGGCAAAGGTGGAGGCGAAGGCATAATCGCTGGAGACCAGCCGGACGGCCAGACCGAGATGCTTGACGGTCTGACTCACGAACTGAACAAAGACGCGGGTGGCTTCCTCGACTTCGGCCCGGATGCGTTCCTGCGCGTGCTTGCGCTCCACTGCCGTCACAAGGAGAAGGGTCGCTACCTGCGCGATTGCGAGAAGCGCGAGGAGGATCGCGATGAGGCGCCCGCGAACGCTGGAGAAGAATGGCTTCAGCGATAACCTCCTCGATCGTCGGGAGGAGTTCGCGAAAAGGCCGGCCGTAACTTCAACGTAAGCTCCGCGGAATTCTGTCCCGGCTGCGCCTGGTACACGACCGGCTCGCCGCGCAGGCGTGGATTCCAGGCGTGGATTGTAGCGGGCTCGGCAGGGAGGTTTTCAAGCAGCGCGACTCCTTCAGCGTTC
>DASTFP010000066.1:0-5715 GCA_035719865.1 Terrimicrobiaceae bacterium
TTGCCAAGGTAGCCGAGGCTATAGAACGTGAGCCCGACGACACCTGCCAGCGGATGCGGGCCGACGATCGCGACGGCGATAAGAGCCCAGATGAGGCTTGGAATGGTGCGGATACAGTTCATTGCCATTCGCGCTATCGCCACCAGCCAGCGAGGCGATAAGGTTAGTGATCCAGCAGCTGCAAGCGGAAAGGCCAGGACGACTGAAAAGAACGTTGCCATCACCGCGATCTGCACCGTTTCTGCCAATGCTTCGAGGATCTGGCGGGTTACTGAAAAATCCGGCGGAAAGAAACGCTGGACGAACCGGATCAAATTTGCGGCGTGATCGAGGTCGCGCCCCGAGCCGCGCATCGCGGGAAGTGAAGCAATTATTGCGATGAGGAAAATCAGGAGCGAAACGTTCGTGACGTTCAGCCGTTGGTGCCAGCCAAGCCGGGGCAGGCCCTCCGGCTCCTGGCCCGCGCGGCTTCCTTCATCCTGCGGCATGGGCACTATCACCACCGAGTTCGCACGCGGTCCATCGCTCCGGCTGATTGGGATTCAGGCTGATGACAATATCGGCGAACTGTTGCACCAGATCCTGGTCATGGAGCACACACACGACCGTGCGTGATTCCCGGCGGGCTTGCTGCCGAAGGATCTCCAGGACGTGAAATGTCAGATCCGCATCAAGATTGGACACGGGTTCGTCGGCCAGGAGCACCTCGGGTTCCTGGAAGAGAGCTCGAGCCAGCGCCGCCCGTTGTTGCTCGCCCCCCGAAACCTCCGCGGCTCGGCGATAAACGCACGGCGCGAGGCCCAGATGGCTGAGCAGCGCGAAAGCCTCGGATCGGTCAGAGCGTGGAAAGCCGGCAACCGTGCGCCACCACGGATATCTTCCGAGACGTCCGCAAAGCACATTGTGAAGGAGCGTTCCATTTTCGATTAGCAGAAAATTCTGAAAGACAATGCCCAGGCGCTTGCGAAAGTCGGGCGGCGAATGGCGGCAGCCTTCCGCGCACTGGAAAGTAACCTCTCCCTCTGAAGGCGCCACGCTGCCCGACAAGCATCCGAGCAGGCTGGTCTTTCCGGCGCCTGATGGCCCTACGATCGCGAGAAACTTTCCCCGCGGGATTTCAAGGTCCATCCCGCGAAAAAGCCATCGCCCCCGCCTTTTCAATCCGACTCCGCGAAGCGTGACCTGTCGAGGCTCGAAGGTCATTCGCTGCCGCGCTTGGCTAGCGCAATTGATTCCTTCAGGGAGCCGAGATGCTCTCCAGCCTCGACTTCCACAAGCTTGGAGGTAAATACGCGATCGCGAAGTTCTGGATTCTCCTGGTCCATCGCCAGCAGCGCACTGCGCAAAGCCGTCTCGTCAGCGTCCGGGATTCCGGAACGAATCGCGATCACATGTGTGGGCACGGGACCTTGCTCCGCGAGGCGCCGCAGCTTCTGACGCTGCTCCGCCGTCAAATGCTTGTCTTTGTCGAGAACGTAGTAGCTGACCGCGGCGGCTTCTGCGTCCCCATTGAGAACGCGTTCGACCGCTGACACGTATCCAGAACCGAACCAGACGTTGCCCACTCCAAAGAATTCCTCGGCCTTTCCCGAATCCGAAACGAGGTTCTTTTGACGAAGGTCCCAAAGGGGAATCACGTATCCCGAAGTGCTCGTCCTGCTTGAGAATGCAATGGGCTTTCCCTTCAGGTCGGCGATGGATCGATACGGCTTGTCTTTGAGCGTGACCCAGTAGCTCTGGTAGGAGGTTTTGCCGTCTATCTCTCCCGCGAGCAGAATGCTCGCGGTTTGCTGGTTGATGGCATTGAGCATGTCCGTGGCGCTGAGATAGGCGAGATCGATCGTGCCATTGCTCAAACCCTCGAGGATGACGGCGGCTGAAAGAGGCACAATCACCTCAACAGGCTTACCCAGCTTTTTGGAGAGGTGCTTCGAAAGCTCCGCGCGCTCCGCAATCATGGCATCGGGATCCTTGTCCGGCTTCAGGGCGACAACCACCTTCGAGAGAGCGATCGGAGACGCCGCGCGCATTTGCGGGATCATCCAAAGCAAGGCAAGCAAGGATATCGAGATACGGACCGAGAATTTCATGGCCCTTCTACTCCTACTGAGACCTAGTCTCAGATCAAGTACCATTCCTCAACGAACACTCGATCGCTCGACCAGCAAGGCGAGGGGCTTGTCTTCCGCGGCGGGGCTTTCCTCGGCTCGGCCCGTTTGTTAGTTGTGGCTGATGGTCCAGCCGTCCGATCGCGTCCGTGCGAGCCCGACGCAGCTTTCGGTTTGGCCGGTGGCTATCGGGGGGGCGACGGGAATTCTCGCTGGGTTGTTTTTCGGCGACTATGCGCATCTCATTCGCCCGGTTGGGGAGGTTTACGTGCTACTTCTGGAAGTTGCCGTGTATCCATACCTGATCTGTTCCCTGCTGCACGGGCTGGGAAGCATGGCGCCCGCGCAGGCATGGAGGCTGTTTCGTTCGGGTTGGAAATTCTATGTCGCCCTCTGGGGAATAACATTTGGACTGCTGATTCTGCTGGCTTACGGCATACCTCATGCATCCGCGACAAGTTTGGTTGCCGATGCCACCGCAAAGGGCTCTCCGAGCCTCCTCGAGATTCTTATTCCGAGCGACCCATTCACTGCGCTCTCGAGGAACTACGTGCCGGCTGTCGTGCTTTTCTGCCTGTTTTACGGCGTGGCGTTGCAATATGTGCCAGAAAAGGCGCCCCTGCTTTCCGTTCTTGAGGGAATTCGCCTGGCAAGTCTCAAGTTCTGGAACGCAGTGGTCCGGTTTGCGCCCATCGCTGTCTTTGCTCTCTTTGCGGATCTTGCCGGCACGATCAGACCGAGAGCGATGGCGGAGGTTTCGATATTCCTCTTTCTCTTCTTCGCCGGTGCTTTGATCCTTACCTTTTGGATCGTCCCGGGTTGTATCGCGGGATTCACGCCATTCAAGTATAAGGAGGTGCTGCGGGACCTCCGGTCAGCGCTCCTGATTGTTGTCGCCACTACGCTTTCCGTTTCCGCGCTGCCTTATATTTCTTCCGCCACCCAACGCCTGGCCAAGACCTGTGGCATTGAAGACCCGGACACCGGGGAGATCGTGCGCACAAACATTTCGGTAGCCTACCCGCTGGGCCAGCTCGGGAATTTCTTTGTGTATCTTTTTATCGTTTTTGCCCTGTTTTTCAATGGAGTGGTGGTCCAGCCTTTCGAACTCTGGCTTCTTCCGGTGGTAACACTCTTGTCCTGTGTGGGCTCGCCGACTTCATCCGTGGACGCAGTAACATTCCTGGCGGGCTGGCTTGGTCTGCCTCACCAAACAACGTCTCTCTATGTGAGCTTGATGACATTGACGCGTTACGGTCAGGTCATCGCCTCGGTCGCCGGTTTTGCGTTTCTAAGTTTCGGGGTCGTCCTGGCGTATTACGGGAAACTGCGAATTCGCTGGTCTCGACTTCTTTTCTGCCTGACCGTGGCCGTGGTCCTGGCGGGCGGATTTGTCCTCACCGCGCGCCGGTTTGATGCGTGGATCCTGAGCCGGGCGCTGAATCCGTATCTTTCCTTTGAACTCGACCCGGAGCTCAGGAAGACTGTCGAGGTCTCCTTCAGCTCACTCGATTCCGCCGACCCGCTTACGCCGGGTCTTAGTGTGATCTCGCGTATTCAAAAGCAAGGCGAACTGCGGGTGGGCTATAACTCCGGCATTATACCTTTCTGCTACCGGAATTCGGGCGGGGAATTGGTCGGCTACGACGTCGCCTACGCCTATCAGCTTGCCAGGGACCTGAACGTTCGGCTGCGCTTTGTGCCCTTCGAATGGGCGCAGCTTGCTCAGAATCTCACCGAAGGCCGATTCGACATTGCGATGGCCGGCATCTACGTGACTGAAGATCGGCTTCTGGAGTTGAAGACCTCGAGCCCGTATTTTCAAAGTCCCCTTGCGCTGTTCATGCCGCGGGCGCGAGCCAGCGGCTTCACGAGCCGTGCAAAGATTCTGGAGCGGCAAGGCCTGAAGATCGGTGTCTTCGACGATCCCGTCCTCATTCCCCGGCTCAAGCGCACTTTTCCGAACGCGGAGATTATTATCGTCCCCGACTACCGCCAGGTGCCGGATTTTTCGAAGATTGACGCAGCGATCTGGACGCTCGTGCAGGCTGAAGCTCTGGCGGCTGCTCATCCCGAGTTGATTGCCGTGGCCCCCTCGGACGTGGGAAATCCTTACCTGCTTGCCTATTTCATGCCGCCCAGCGCGGAGGAATTTGAAAAGTTCGTCAGCTACTGGCTGAATCTGAAGCAAAGCGGGGGCTTTGAATCTCGCCAGCGCGACTATTGGATCGCGCGAGTGCCACGCGACGATCCAACACCCCGGTGGTCCATACTCAGAAACGTGCTGGGAATTGGGCAACGGACACCGGCGCCGGGTGCGCGTGCCGACGCGCCAGATGACACTTAAAAGGGCGGCCGTCGCAGGGCGGCGGGAGGTGCCTCGTCCTTCTTTCCGTCTTGCGAGAGGAATCGAGGACGAGGGCGTTGCGAGTCTCCTAAGCGACCGCGGCGGCCGAAGCGTCTCGCCTGAAGCGACGCAGGAGAAATACGAGGATCAATCCGCCCGCTGAAATTCCGCCGAGCACGGTCGAGGGCTCGGGAACAACTGTTGGTGTCGGATTTCCAGGAGTTACGCCCGGCGGTGTCGTGCCCGGAGGCGACAGGGTCGGGGGCGTTGCGGTGTCAGGTATGTTCGCCGTTATTGAACCGATAAGCTCTGCCGACGCAGATCCGCCTTCCAACACGAAGAATTGGTTTACCTCGCTAAACCCGCCTCCCGTCACGGTCCCAAAGGCGAGCTTCAATGTATAGTCCACGCCGTCCAGATTAAATGAGCTTGACGGGATCGAGTTCGACAGCAATACGGAGTCCGCACTTAGTATGGGATCGGCCGTGTTGGACCTGTTAATCAGCTGGAAGCCATAGTCGAAACTTTGCGAAAGTCCCGAAAAGCTCAGATTCGTCCGCAGTCCGACTGAAAATGCCTCTGTGCCATTTAGTACCGAGCCATTGAAGTAAGAGAGCTTGCCGAGAGAAAAAGGTTGTTCCAGAAAAGCGCCATCCAAACGCGCGCCAACAAAGCTGAGCGAATTCGGCGCCGAATTGTATCCCGTACCCCATTGAAAGAAATTGCTGCTAGTTCCCGTTGCCACAAGGTTGGCAGCTCCAGTTGGATTCCTAAATGTCGCGGAAGACGCCCCATCGAAAGCTATTCTCCCGGTATTCGCGAAGTCGTACGAGAATGATTGACCCGTCGCACCAAGCGCGACGCTCTCCATGCCCAGTGCCACCGCCAGAACCGCGGCGAAAACCCAAAGCGCTTTGAAACGACTCCCGCGCCCGTTCTCCCGAACGGCCTTCTCTGCCGACCCCTTGATCAAAGAACCGCTGGGTTGCAGCTCTTTTATCAAGTCATTTACTTTGCTAATCTTCCCCTCCACCATTTTTAATTCCCTTTCCATTAATAGCTTAACTATACTAACCCGTGTTCATCTGTCGATCACGAACCGCGAGAGTAAAGCTTGATCCGTGCCATTTGGCAAATTTTTTTCAAACAAAGTTGAAACCCTGCAGAAAGCTCGGAAAGTGCGGTCAAACGGTATCTCCGATAAAAACAGCGGTGAACCGGGCAGAAAGGGAGAAAAAAATTTGCATCGCTTGGGACAGA
>DASTFP010000067.1:0-6252 GCA_035719865.1 Terrimicrobiaceae bacterium
GATATCGCGCCGACAGTCACCCCGATGAACAGCGACACGGCCACCGCGATGAATCCGACGGTAAGCGAGATGTATGAACCGTTCAACATTCGCGAGAAAACGTCCCGCCCGAGATTATCGGTGCCCAGCCAATGGGTCATGGTTGGGGGCTTCAGCTTGAGCGCGAGGTCTGTGGCATTGGGATCGTAAAAGAAGTAAACTCCGGCCCACGCGCCAAGCCCCGTGACGACTGCGATGAGAAAGAACAGAGCGACGATTATTGCTGCGGCGATTCCGACAGCGTTGCGACGAAAGCGGCTCCAGACCCGTCGCGTCGGACTGGAAAACGCCGCTGTCGGAAGATCCGCGGCTTGAACTCGGAAGTCGGTGACCATTTTACTCGAGGTGAACTCGCGGATCGACGACCGCGTAGAGGACGTCGGAGATGAGATTTCCGAGCAGGACAAGCGCGGCGACAATGAAGTTCAGCGCGACGAGGGTTGGATAGTCTCGCTCGAGCACGGCCTCGTAACCGAGACGCCCCAGCCCAGGGTAAGCGAAAATCGTCTCAATGATGATCGAGCCTCCAATGAGGCCGGGGAGCAGTCCTCCAATTCCGGTAATCAGTGGCCGTATGGAATTGCGGAGCGCGTGCTTGTAGAAGACTGTCTCCTGCGCCAGGCCCTTGGCAAAGGCCGTTCGGATGTAGTCTTCGCGCATCGTTTCGATCATGCTTGCGCGTATGAAGCGTGACTGCGCCGCGATTCCGCCAATCGACAGCACGGTCGCCGGAAGAGCGATGTGCCAGAAACGGTCCAGCCAGAGCGCCAGCAAGTTGGGAAAATCGATGCCGTAAGTTTGCGTTCCGAGGAGCGGTGCGTTGGTGAATTTCACGAGACCGATAACGACGAGGTTCGAAATCCAGAAGCCGGGAAGCGCGATGAAAATGAACGCCAGAATGGAGGTGAGCACATCGGGGAGTCTTCCCGCGTGCTTCGCCGCGTAGACGCCGAGCAGCAGCCCGAAGGTCAGAGAAAGCACGATCGCGAGGACGTTGAGTGAGATGGTGGCGGGAAGGCGCTCGGCGATTCGTTGAAGGACCGGCCGGTCGTCTTTGATGCTCTTCAGGCGTCCACTGAAAAGGTCCCGCATGTTGAGCCAGTATTGCTCGTGGAGAGGGCGATCGAGGTGAAACTTCTTCTTGAAAGCCTCTTTCACCTGAGGGGTGATTTTCGGATTGAGCTCTCCCCACGGGTAAGGGCTGCCAGGGGTCAGCGTAATGATGAAGAACGAGATTATGCTGATGAGAAAGAGCAGGACGACGCTGATGAGAAGACGCCGGAGGATGAACGTCAGCATGGCGGAAAGGAAATCATTTTGGCAGCAGGTCGGCGTATTCCGGCCGGTAAAACCAGTCCGTATAATAACCCCAGCCCGCCTTGGTCATTTCGACAGGCGTATCGACCCATTCGCCTCGCCCGCCCGGTCTATGGATGCGATAGCTATCCTTCCACATCACCGATGTTCCCTCGGGAACATAGAGAAACAGATAGGGTTGGTCGCGATAGATCGTCGTCTGCATGAGGCCAGCGAGTTCGATAATTTTTTCGCGCCTGTATTCTTCGCGAATGCCCACGAGGAGCTTGTCCACTTCGGGATTATTGTATTTGACGACGTTGAGCTGCTCCGGATTGCTCTGGGAGGAGTGCCAGATCTGGTACTGATCGTAGTCGGGGCCGAGCGCCCAACCGAGCACCATCGCGTCGAAACTTCCCTTGTTGATAAAGTTCTTCAAAAAGACAGCCCATTCGTAGAGCTCGATGTTCACCTCTATGCCGAGCTTCTTTAAGTCATCCTGAACAAGTGTCGCGATGTCGCGCCGGATTTCGTTGCCGTTATTGGTGATGAGCGTGAAGGAGAATCGCTGGCCGTCCTTTTCGAGAATTCCGTCTTTGCCCGGCTTCCAGCCGGCTTCGGCGAGAAGCTGGCGCGCTTTTTCGGGATCGTACGCGAACGGGTGGACGTTCGGATCGAAGAACCACATCTTTGGAGTAAAGATCCCGGTGCTCTGGACGCCATGGCCGTAGAGAATGTATTTAATCATCTCGGGAACATTGACGGCGTGAGCAAGCGCCCGGCGCACCCTTTCGTCCTGGAAAATATCGCGCCTTAGATTCCAGCCGACGTAAGTGTAGGAGCTGCTCGGCGACGAAAAGAGATCGAAGCGTTTGTCTTTCTCGAAGTGTCCGACGGCCCACGGGTCGACGCTCCAGAAGTCGACCTGCCGGGTCTCAAAAGCCAGCCGCAGCGCCAGCTGGTCCGGAAGCACTCTAAAGACCATCGAGTCCAGCCAGGGACCCGGCGCATTGAAATAATCCGGATTGCGGGTGACGCGAAGGTATTCGTTGGTTTTCCACTTGTCGAAACGGAATGGTCCTGTGCCAACGGGGTTTCGATTGAAGTTCACGGCCCACCACTCCGGCGGCTTGCCCTCGAGAATGTGAGCCGGCAGGATTCCAATCATCCAACTGCTGAGGGCCGGCGAGTAGGGTTTTCGATAGACGACGCGCACCGTGTGGGCGTCCGGCGTTTCAAGGCGGAGAATATAAAGGAAGTCGGGTTTGCGAGGCGACGCCGTGGCGTCGTCCATGATGGCTCGGTAGGTGAAGGCGACATCGCGGGAGGTGAAAGGCTTGCCATCATGCCAGCGGACGTCGTCTCTCAAGGAAAAGACGACTTCGGGTTCCGCCAGGAATTGATCGGTTTGCACCATCGCCGCGCGGGCTTTGAGGTCAGCCTTGGTCGAAAGAAATTTTTCGAGTTCCTTGAGGAAGCTGTCCGCATCACCCGTGACGGTCACTTCGAATGCGGCGGATGACTCGGTCCATTCGCGGATAATCCGCGAGCCTGCGGACGTGCCACGAAACGCTTCGAGGGTTTCCGCGGCCTTCTCCTGCAAGTCCACGCGAACGATGTGAAGCGGGGCAAGGGTGGTCGCGTCGAAGAGGGAGACGATTTTTCGCGAGACATCCATGCCCGGCTCACCAAGCTCAAGAATCAGGCTTTGCTCGCGAATACTCGCGGAATTCAGTTTCCATTCCTGCCAGCGGGATTTTTCGCTCTGAAGCTTGAGGAGCGCGGTGAGGGCCGCGTTGGTGTCCGCGAAGAAAACGGTCGTTGTTTGGGTTAGGGTGAAAGACTTCGCGAGATCGGTCGTTATTTCGAGATTAGCATCATATTTGAGCAATCCGTTGAAGATGACGGCCAGAACTTCGCCTGCCGCGGCGTCCGCATGTTGAATGGGATTGAGGGTGGATGGTTCGCCGAGCGTCCCGATCGACATCTCATTCTTCTTCTTCGTCGAGAGTAAAGAGACGCTGACGAAGGCCACCGCGATGAGCGTTAGCAACAGCGCCGGAAGTCCATAAATGAATGAGCGAATCACCGTGGCGCAGGATAGCGAGGTGTCCACTTGACGCAACGTAATGATTGTTGCATTTGCCTCGCAGCTTGCTTGCCGCTGATGGACGGCCGGCGGGTGAAAGTGTTCATCGGCAATTCGCCGGTTGTGCGCGTCTCGCTGCTGTGCTTACCTGATTTGCTTGCACATGAACGTTGTCGTTGAACCCCAACCGAATTGCCTGGTCACCTTGCGTGTTGAGCTGCCCTCCGACCAGGTCTCCAAGGAATGGTCGAATGTCGCGCGCAATTTTCAGCGAAAGGTAAGAGTCCCCGGCTACCGCCCCGGGAAAGCCCCGCAAGCGCTCGTTGAGAATCGCTTCGCGAAGGATATCAAGGAAGAGCTCACCTCCAGGCTGCTGCGCGAAAGTCTCGACGAGGCCATCCGGGAGAACAACCTGCGGGTGCTGTCGATCTCGCAGGTCGAGAATGTCGAAATCGCCGATGACCGAACGATGCGCTATCAGGCCACGGTGGTAACCGCACCGGAATTCGAGCTGCCGGATTATTCTGCGATACCTGCTGAAATCGCCAGGGAGAAAGTCACCGATGAGAATGTCTCGCGATGGATCGATCAGCTGCGCGAACCGCACGCCACCTACACCCCGGTCGAGGGTCGATCGCTCGCCATGGGCGACTACGCAGTGGTGACCTACACGGCGACGCTCGAGGGGGCGCCGCTCGGCGAAGCCATTCCAGAGGCGCCGGCGCAGCTGCAGGGCCGGCGGAACGCCTGGATCCTCATGGACGAAGGCACGCTCTTGCCGGGCTTTTGTGCGGCGCTTGCGGGGATGAATATCGATGAAGAGCGAACTTTTTCGCTCGAGCTTCCCACGAGTTTTCCAATTTCCAAGTTGTCAGGCAGGAAGCTGGATTACACATTGACCTTGCACGCCGTTAACACCAAGAACCTTCCGGAGCTCGATGACGGTCTGGCGGAGAAGATTGAGCCGGGCAGCACGGCGGACCAGCTCGTGCTGAAGGTGCGCGAGCGACTGGAAAATCTGTCGGCGGTGCGCTTTCAGAATACGATGCGACAGGCCGCCGTAAAATATCTTCTGGAGAAAGTCGATTGCGAGTTGCCCGCTCCGGTCGTCGAGAAGGAGATGACGAGCATTCTTCGCGATATTGTGCGGGAGAATCAGGTTCGAGGAATCAGCGACGACGAGATTCGCAAGCATCAAAGCGAACTCATCGGCGCGGCGCAACAAGGCGCTGAAGAGCGGGTGAGAGGGAACTTCCTGCTTCTTCGCGTCGCGGAGAAGGAGAAACTGGAAGTTACGGAGCAGGACGTTTCCCGATACGTGGTCGAAATGGCTGCGCGCTATGAAATCCCCGTCGGCAAGCTGGTGAAAGACCTTCAGCGTCGCGACGGATTCGGCCCGCTGCGCGAGCAGATCCTCATTGGCAAGGCCCTTGATTTGCTCGCCGCGAATGTTACGGTGCGCGAACCGTCCAGCGCATCAGTCGCTACAGCATGAGTCTTATGAAGAATTCGTATTTGGTACCTACAGTCGTTGAGCAGACAAGCCGGGGAGAGCGTGCCTTCGATATCTATTCCCGCCTCCTCAAGGATCGGATCGTTTTCATCGGCACCCCGATCGACGATCACGTCGCCAATCTCGTGGTCGCGCAGATGCTGTTTCTGCAGATGGAAGACGCAAAAAAAGACATTAACATCTACATCAATTCGCCGGGGGGGTCGGTCACTGCAGGGCTGGCGGTCTATGACACGATGCAATTCGTGACCTGCGATGTGAATACCTACTGCATGGGCATCGCGGCCAGCATGGCCGCGATCCTATTGTGCGCTGGGGCGAAGGGCAAACGCTTCGCATTGCCCAACTCCGACATCATGATCCACCAGGTTTCCGGCGGCGCGCAGGGAGCGGCCAGCGACGTGGAAAGGCAGGTTGAGTTCATGTTCAAGCTCAAGAAGCGCTTGAACCAGATCCTCTCCCTCCACACCGGCAAGTCGCTTGAGCAGGTCGCGAAGGACGCGGACCGCGACTACTATATGACCGCCGAAGAGGCCAGGGAGTACGGCTTGGTAGACGAAGTCGTAAAATCGCGGAAGGAGATTAAAGATCTTCCCGTAGAGAAGCCTTCGGAGTAGATTATATCTATGGCTCGGGCGAGCAATCTGACCATGTGTTCCTTTTGTGGCAAGAGCCACGCAGAGGTGCGCAAGCTCATTGCCGGGCCCGGTGTCTATATTTGCGACAGTTGCATCACCGTATGCAAAGGGATTCTTGATAAAGAGCTCAACGACGAGGCGCGCAAGCAGAAGACCGCGATTCGCGTGCCCAAACCCGCGGAAATCATGCGCGACCTCGATCAGCACGTGGTCGGCCAGCAGCAGGCCAAGAAGGTCCTCGCCGTCGCTGTTCACAATCACTACAAGCGCATCCTGCAGGACGGGGCGTCTCTGGATTCAACGGTTCATCAGCTCGGTCCGCTCGCTGACATCGAAATCGAGAAGAGCAATATCCTCTTGATTGGACCAACCGGCTCGGGAAAGACGCTTCTCGCGCGCACGCTGGCGCGCATCCTGGAGGTGCCTTTCTGCATTGCGGACGCGACGACAATCACCGAGGCAGGCTATGTGGGCGAAGACGTCGAAAATATCGTTTTGCGCCTCCTTCAGAACGCGGATTACGATGTCAAGCGCACAGAAATGGGCATCGTCTACATCGACGAAATCGACAAGATCGGCCGTAAGACTGAGAACGTGAGCATCACGCGCGACGTCTCCGGAGAGGGGGTTCAGCAGGCGCTGTTGAAGATTCTCGAAGGCACCGTGTGCAACGTGCC
>DASTFP010000068.1:0-6180 GCA_035719865.1 Terrimicrobiaceae bacterium
AACTTTGCGCTGGTGACCATTGATGAGCGGTCGCTAAGTCTTTCCGAGGTGAGTCCAGAGGAAATCGAGAGATCCCGGCCTCTTCAATTAATGCAAGCTGGCTTCCCGTGGTCGCGTGAAGTCTACGCGGCATTAACCGAAAAGCTGCTGGCCGCCGGTGCGCGGATTGTGCTCTTCGACCTCCTGCTTCCGAGCTCCAGGGAGGGCGACGATTCCTTCGCGAACGCGCTGAGGGCCCACCCCGGCAAGGCAGTTCTCGCCGCTTCCTTCGAGAATCCCGATTCCCATGATCGAGGAGCCAAGACGCCCGTGCTCGTCCTTCCGAACGATGAGTTCCGCGAGGCAGTGGACGGAAATTGGGGCGCGGTCAACCTGCCAGTATGGAGCGACGGCAAAGTACGATCCCTCTATACTACTGTCACCGCCTCGAACATCATGGGCATGCGTTCGCTGCATCAGGAGGATGCGGTTCCGTCGTTGACGACGGTTGCGGCGCGTTCCCTGGGAGTCGACGTGCCGAAGAATCAAAAGGAAGAACCCCTCCGCTTTCGTTATTCGCTTCCCGGGACGGCGCGCGTGATTTCCTTGTTTGAAATATTCGTACCCGATTTTTGGAAGCGAAATCATGCCGATGGCGCGTTCTTCAAGGACCGTGTTGTTCTTGTTGGTGGGACCGCCGAGCGTTTGCACGATTCCCATTCGACGCCGTGGGGAAGGCTGTCCGGTCCCGAGATCAATCTGCATGCCCTCGCCGCGATGCTTGGTGGAAGTTGGCTCGGGCAAGCAGGACTGGCGTCGACAGTGGCCTCGATCATCCTCGCGGCGCTGGCCGCCGTGACACTGACTTTCTCGCTGCGCGGTAGCGCAAAATGGCTCGTGGCCGGTCTCGCGGGCGGGGTAATCCTTTGGCTCGTCGTGTGTGCTGCGTCCCTGACGTTCCTCTCATTCTTTCTTCCCGCGGCTCCGCCGTTGCTGACCTGGCTGCTCTGCGGGTTTGCCGGCATCGCGTGTGACGTTTCGCTCGAGCGCCGCGAGCGAGGCCGGTTGCGCGCGACGCTGGAGCGCTACGTTTCCAGGGACGTCGTGCGCGAGATCGCCGACAATCCGAACTCGTATCTCCAGGCTCTGGGCGGTCAACGAAAGGAGATGGTCGCTCTTTTTTCTGATCTCAAGGGCTTCACATCGGATGCCGAGCGGCTCGACCCCTCCGACATGGTCGCGCTGCTGAACGAGTACTTTCGAGAGATGGTGGATGTGGTCTTCGAGCATTCCGGCACGCTTGACAAATTCATCGGCGACGCGCTCATGGCAACATGGGGCGGTATCCGCCCCGCCAGCCAGGAAGAGAATGCACGGAACGCGGTTCTGACGGCGTTGAAGATGAGGGAGCGCCTTGCCGCCATTAACGTCCGTCGAAAGGAGCTCGGGATCGACCCCTGGAGTGCCGGCATTGGCATCAGCTTGGGGCCGGCGGTCTTTGGCAACATCGGCTCTCAACAAAGAATGGACCTGACCGTCATCGGCGACACCGTTAACCTCGCCTCGCGCATTGAAGCGCTCACACGGGTCTACGGCTGCGACATCCTTGTCGATGAAAGCATCGCCAAGGAGGCCGGCGATGTCTGCCACTTTCTCGAGGTTGACGTGGTGCGCGTCAAGGGACGCAAGAAACCCGAGCGACTGTTCTTCCCTCATCGGGCCGAGGACGCCAGCTGGGCTGAGGCCTTCGCCGCCGCGCAGACCACCTATCGCGCCGGCGATTTCGGTGCAGCGCTCGCGGCCTTCGAAGTGCTTGCTCAGGATGGGATCGCCCCGGGCCTCGCTTCGGTCTACCGAACCCGATGCGCCACCCTCGCTTCCCAGCCGGCACGAAAAGGATGGGAAGGGATCTGGGATTTCGTTGAGAAGTGATTTTCCCGAGGCACTCTTCGCCCAAGGGTTGAAACGGATTCGGTTTTCTCACATGCTGTGCCCTCGTTGATGGATATCGTTTATTTTGATCTTGAGACTCAGCGCACAGCGAACGACGTGGGCGGCTGGGACAGAAAAAATCGGATGGGAATGTCGGTGGGCGTCATCTACAGCACAGCGAACGGAAGCTACGAGATCTTTCCCGAAAATCGCGCGGACGACCTGGTGGCGCGCTTGCGAAAAGCGGATCTTGTCGTCGGTTACAATATCGTAAGTTTTGATTATGAGGTGCTCATGGCCTACACGATCCTGGACCTTCCACACTATCTTCCCACCCTCGACTTGCTGCAGCACGTTGAGCAGGCCTCGGGCCATCGGCTCAAGCTCGAGGAGGTGGCCCAGGGGACTCTTGGCGTGGGCAAGGTTGCGGAGGGGCTTGACGCGATCCGCTGGTGGAGGGAAGGAAAGCTTATGGAAATCGCCGAATATTGTTGCTTCGATGTGAAAGTAACCCGGCTTGTGCACGAGCATGGCGTTCGCCACGGCGAACTGTTTTACGCAGACAGATTTGGCCGCAAGCAGCGCATGGAGATCAACTGGAAGCTCACCGGCCGATGATTCAACCCCTCAAGTCCTCGAAGACGACATGGTTCGTCTATTGGCTCGATCTCGAGGAACCCGTTCCGGCGGGAAGCGATTACTTTTTGCCGACCCTCTTGATCGTTTGCGACCCGGCGGGGGCTCCGCTTGCCTCGCCCGATATCCTCGAGGAACTCGATCAGGTGCGGGTGGAAACTTTTCTCGTCAAGCTCTTCGAACGCCTTGGGGCACCCGACCGTCTTACGGTCTGCGCGAGCGACGATTGGGACGAGGATGCCTGGAAGGCTTTTTCCCAGGATCACAATGTGGAAATCCGCTTTCAACGCTTTGATCGCAGCGGGCCCGACGAGCTCCACACTCTAGCCCGCACCGTTGTTCTGCGCTTTGCTCGGGAAGGGGAATCCTCTCCTCGCTCAAAGGAGGTTGCCCGCGGTCTGGTGAACACTGCTTTGCGAATCCGCTCGCCGCGCAAGAAGATTGCCCTCCTGCGCACGGCTCTCGCTCGCGACGCGGACTGTTCGACGGCACGTATCGAGCTTGCGGACGTTGAGTTTCAACACGGAAACTGGAGGGTTTGCCTGGCCGCGTACGACGAAGTGATCGCCCGCGAGACACCCCGTTGGCACGAGCGCCAGCCCGAATGGTGGATCGATCGGGAGACCCGGCTGCTTCTCCGGGCGCTTTACGGCCGCGCGATGACCCTCTGGCACCAGGGCCGTCACGGCGACGCCGCACTCCAATTCGAAGCGCTCCTCTCCCTGAACTCTCGCGATAACCAGGGAGTCCGCTTCTTTATTCCGCTTCTCCATTTGCTCGACGAAAACACCGAAGCGGCGTCGCAGTATTTCGAGCGCTATACCGACAAGTTTCCGGACGACTATCTTGAACCTTCGTTCCTTTTTGGCTGGGCATTGTGCCTGACATTGCAGGGGGACGAATCCCGGGCGCGCGACAAGTATCGCGAAGCGATTCTCAGAAACTTGTACATCGCGCCAATGCTGCTCGAAGAGCCCGAGCCCTCGCGCGGCTTGTGGCAACCTAATGACCGCGCGGAACCGACCTACGCCGCAGAGTTTATAGACTCCTATGCCGTGCTCTGGGATCGGGAGACCGGTGCTTCGCGGATCCTCCGGGAAACCTGGCAGGACCTCCAGTCTCTCGTCGCTGAAATCGTCGCCCTGCGCGAGCGCATGGCCGATTTCCAGGACCAGCGCTACGAGCCGGATTACAAGCAGCTCTGGCAACAGTTCGTCGATCAGGACGAAAGGCTTGCGGCGAGCGGACGCTAAGGCCGCGAAGAGAAATTATCGGCAATTCCGGCTGATCGGGCGATCGTCTTGCGGTAGCTTTCCTCAATGAACCGGCTCGCCGAGGAAAAATCGCCCTACCTTCTCCAGCACAAGCACAACCCCGTGGATTGGCAGCCCTGGGGCGAGGCGGCTTTTGCCGAGGCCAAGAACCTCAACAGGCCCGTCTTTCTATCCATCGGCTATTCGACGTGTCACTGGTGCCATGTGATGGCGCACGAGTCCTTCGAGAATCCGGCGATCGCGAAATTGATGAACGAAAACTTTGTCAATATCAAAGTGGACCGCGAGGAACGCCCCGATGTGGACCGGCTATACATGGCTTTCGTGCAGGCAACGACCGGCGGAGGAGGATGGCCCATGAGTGTCTGGCTTACGCCGGAGGGACGTCCATTCTATGGCGGAACCTACTTCCCACCGGACAACCGTTATGGCCGCGCGGGATTTCCCAACGTTATCTCCGGAATCGCCCGGCTTTGGCGCGAAGACCGCGAGCGGGTCGAAGGGGAAGCCGTGCGCGTCATGGAGGCGCTCGCCGAGGCAGGCCAGGGCGGCGAGAGCGCGCAGTTTAACGCAGATGAGGCGCCTCTTCTGCGCGGATTCGAGAGTTTTTCGCGCAGCTTTGACGAAGAACACGGCGGATTCGGCGGCGCCCCAAAATTTCCCCGGCCATCCGTGATCAATTTCCTTCTGCGCTTCGCGACGCGCGCCAAGGGCGACGAAGCGCGCCGTGCTGAAGCCATGGCGCTTCTCACCCTGCGCAAGATGGCCGCGGGAGGCATGCGCGACCACTTGGGCGGCGGCTTTCACCGTTACTCCGTGGATGAATATTGGCACGTCCCGCATTTCGAGAAGATGCTCTATGATCAGGCGCAGCTGGCGGTCTCGTTCACCGAGGCCTGGCAACTGACTCACGAGGAATTCTTCGCCGCCGTTGCGCGCGAGACGCTGGATTACGTCCTGCGGGATATGACGCATCCGGAGGGTGGCTTTTTCTCCGCCGAAGACGCCGACAGCCTCCTCGCTCATGGACGGCCGGAGCACGCGGAAGGCGCATTTTACGTCTGGACCAGACGGGAAATTACCGAACTCCTTGGCACAGGCGAGGCGCGCACTTTCTGCCGGCACTATGGAGTCGAAGAAGTGGGAAACGCGCCGGCCGGTAGCGATCCTCACGGGGAATTCATGGGGAAGAATATCCTGATTGAAAGACAGGACGTCTCGACGACTGCACGAATTCTTGGACTTAGCGTGGAGGACGTTTCGAAATCACTCACGGCCAGCCGCGCGAAGCTCTTTGCGCTGCGCGCGAAACGACCGCGACCACATCTTGACGATAAGATTCTCACTGGTTGGAACGGGATCATGATCTCGGCGTTCTCCAAAACCGGCGCCGCGCTCGGCGAGTCCCGCTACATCGCGGCCGCCGCAAGAGCCGCGAACTTTCTGCGGAAGAATCTCACTGCCCGCGGCAAGCTCTTGCGAAGCTGGCGTGACGAGCCTGGCACTATCGATGGATTTGCTGAGGATTATGCATTTCTTATCCAAGGCTTGCTCGACCTCTATGAGTCGACTTGGGATGTCGTTTGGTTGGAGTGGGCATCGGAGTTGCAAGAGCAGCAGAACGCGACGTTCTGGGATGAAATCAAAGGGGGCTATTTCGGCAGTGCCGCCGGGGATCCGCTGGTTCCGCTCCGCTTGAAGGAAGACTACGACGGCGCCGAGCCTTCAGCGAACTCGATCAGCGCCCTCAACCTTTTGCGCTTCGCACGCATCCTCCACGATCAAATTTTCGAAACCCGTGCTGGACAGGTCTTGGCTTCAAGCCGGCAAGCCCTCGAACGCGTGCCCACGGCGGTTCCCCAAATGCTCGTCGCGCTCGATCTTGCGCTTTCCCCGCCAGCACAAGCGGTCGTGGCCGGCGCGCGCGAAGCTGATGACGTGCAAGGTTGGAATGCCCGCTTGCACCAGGAATTTCAGCCGCGGCGAGCCCTTCTGCTCGCGGACGGAAATGACTTCCTGGCCAGGAAAATCCCCTTACTCGATTCCATGAAGCCGCTCAACGGCCGGGCCACCCTTTACCTCTGCGAGGATTTCACCTGCCAAGCCGCTCAAATGCTGGCATGAAAGCCTCGAGTTTCCTCCATTGCGCTCTCCGATCACCAAGCCCCATGCGCATCGGAAGATTTTACGCCAATCTTTTCGAATGCGGCTTCCTCATTCACCCCGTCCTCTCAGGGTTGGGAGTTGTGATCGTCAAGATTAGCAGCCCTGAATCGGTGTTCCGCGGCATTTTCAATTCTGGTCGCTCGACACTCATTGGGACGGCTCGACGGCTACCATTCAGAGGATTCCAACCGGC
>DASTFP010000069.1:0-15657 GCA_035719865.1 Terrimicrobiaceae bacterium
CGCCTTTTGGACGATGAAGTCCATCTGCCTGCCCTTCGGCACGGCCTGAGCCAGGGTGATCGCGCACGGCAGCGGCTGAGACCTGGTCTTTTGGCTGAGCCGCAGCCGAACTCTCTTTCCCTCGATGGACGTGATGTCCGCCCTCGCCTCTGCGCCCTTTCCGTCAAAAACGGTCACATGATCACCCGGGCCGAAGCGAAGCACGTCCAGAACGTGATGGGACTCGTCTTCGTCGAGCGCCGGCAAGGCGGAACTCCACTCATTTTGGGAGAGGTAAAAACGATGCAATCCGCTCGATTTGGTTACTGATTTCCCGTCACGGGCTGGGAGTCGAAACGCCGCGCGGGAGGCAAGTAGCGCGCGCATTCGAACACGAACTTTCGGGATAAAGCCGCCGGTTTCATTTGGGATTTTGCAAGTTTCTTCCCCGTAGTTTTTTCTCAAGATACTCGTCGAGCGCGACCTGCCAGGGACGTGGCACCGACCCTGTCACCGCGGTGAGTTTCGCACTGCTCAGCACGGTATTCGGCGGGCGGGGTGCGACGAACATCGTCATCGCCGACAGCGAGATAGGTTCGGCAACACGTGCCTTGAGCGGGAGCCCGGCGCGTGCGGCGAAATCGAGGGCGTGCTGGCCATACTCGTGCCAGGAGCAAGCTCCTGTATTGCAGGCATGATACAGCCCGCCTGGAAGATCCCCGTCAAGAAACGGCCGGAGCCACTGCGCGACGTCCTCGGTAAACGTCATGCACGATGTCTTGTCCGCGATCGCCTCCACCCGGTCGTTGGCAAGCGCCCGTTCAATAATCGTATCGGTGAAGCTTGGCTTGTCCGGGCCGAAAACCCACGCGACGCGCACGGCGATGTGCACCGGCGACGGCGCGAGGGCGGCGCCCTCACCGGCCAGCTTCGTGCGACCATATTGGCCGAGCGGATTGGCGTTGTCTTCCTCGGTGTAGGCGGTGGTCTTGGCGCCATCGAAAACATAGTCGGTGCTGAAATGGATGAACCGTGCGCCTTTCGCCGCCGCGCCCTTGGCCATCACCCCCGGGGCTCGGGCATTGACGACCTCCGCTTCCTCCCGTGCCGTCTCGCAGCGGTCCACATTCGTCAGACCGGTGCAATTGACAAGAACATCGTATGACGCCGCTTCAACCAGCCCTTCGAGGGCCCGTAGATCCGACACATCAAGTTCCGGACGCGCCAGAGCCTGAACATCGTGTCCTTCGGACCAAATTCGCGCGAGCGCCCCACCGAGGCGTCCCTTTCTTCCAAGGACCAGAATCCTCATTTACACCTGTCGCGGCGGTGTTGTCGCCGCCGGATCGCGAGAACCTCGCGGCTGCACAATCCCGCCAGAAAATCTCTCTTCATTCAAACTCCCGCATGCTTCGGCCGCAGGGGCTCCCACCACTGGCGATTCTCCAGGTACCATTTGACCGTCTCGCGAATACTATCTCGAGGCATGTGTAGCGGCTTCCATCCGAGCTCTGTTTGGATTTTCGTCGAATCGATCGCATACCTGCGGTCATGTCCCAGCCGGTCCGTGACGTAACTGATTAATTCGCGCGGTTTTCCCAGGGTCTCGAGGATCAATTCGACGACGGCAATATTCTCCATCTCCCCACCCGCGCCAATGTTATAGATCTCGCCGGCGCGGCCCTCGAGAAGCACGGCCATGACTCCGCGGCAATGATCCTCGACATGAATCCAGTCCCGGACGTTCAACCCGTCGCCATAAACGGGAAGTTTCTTGTCCGCCAGCGCATTGGTAATCATCAACGGAATCAATTTCTCGGGAAACTGATAGGGGCCGTAGTTGTTCGAACACCGTGTAATCACAACTTCCTGCCCGAATGTCTTGTAAGCCGCCAGAGCAAGCAAATCCGCGGAAGCCTTGCTCGCGGAATACGGCGAACTGGGATCAAGCGGAGTCTTCTCCGTGAACCGCCCATCCCTTCCCAGCGAACCGTAAACCTCGTCCGTCGAAACCTGGAGGAACCGCTTGACGCCATGTTTGCGCGCGGCCTCAAGAAGCACCTCCGTGCCGATAACGTTGGTGTGAATGAAGTTGCCCGGCTCGGAAATGCTACGGTCTACGTGCGACTCCGCCGCAAAGTTCACGACCGCGTAGAACTTGTGGCCCGCAAAAATCGTTTCCATGGCGTCGCGGTCGCCAATGTCACACTGGAAGAATTCGTAGCGGTCCCCGAACCGCTCAGCAACCCCGGCCAAATTGCCCGGATTTCCAGCGTAGGTCAGGGCATCGATGTTCGTGACGAACTCCGGCTGGTAGTGGTCCAGCACGAATCGCACAAAATTGCTGCCGATAAATCCGCAGCCGCCAGTGACGAGAAGACGCATCGGCAGCATGTAACAAAAGCGAAACACCCGCCGCAATGCGGAAAACCTTTCCTCCGCCGAGCGCCATGAATTCATCGATTCGTCGCGCGCAAGTTCAAGCCGTTTCGAGACCCCGTCAGTTTATTATTGATGCTACAAAACGGAATGCTAGGAGGAGCCCCGTGCAACCTTCTCTTCGAGCGGCAGGCGCTCTGGTCGCAGCACTGTGGGCATTCACCGAGCCCTGCGGCGCCGAATTTTCAACCCGCGCGTTGAGCGATTTCCTCGAGGGCCGCATCGCACCGGAGGTTTCCGAGTTCGGCCAAACACGAATGACAAGAAAGGACGTTGCCGCCTGGATGGAAAGAGCGAGGATGGCGCGCCAGCCGAAGGACCGCGGTGTTGCCATTGCGAATCTGCAAAACTGCGCCTGGATCCTTCTAAGCATTCCCGAGACGAAGCCCGCCTCAATCGAATTGCTCGATCAGTGGGTCATGCCCAATGTGACCTGGCTTCGAGGCCTGCCACGCAACAGCGCGTGCTCTTACGAAAACGTCGTCTTTGGCGCTTACGCCTGCTACCGGCAGGCCGGCGATTCGCGGGGGGAAAGGCGCGTTCTCGAGTTGCTGTCGACGCAGGCTCGCGAGCCCGGGCTTCGAGACTTGGCGATGCTTCGCCTGGCGGCGATAAGGGCCGCCGAGGGCAAGCTCCGAGAAGCGATCGAGATCGCTCGCAGAACGGACTCGCGGGGCGAATTCGCCGAGCTCCGGGCAAAGTTCATGAAAACCTTTCAGGAAGAACTCAAGACCAAGAGACCGCGCTGATGAGAGTTCCGCGTCTTGGGCCGTTAGACTCTCCTTATTGCCGGCTTCTCTCCGGCCGCCACGATTCGGACCACCATTCTAGATGGCCGCCCAGCTCGCTGACTGCCGAGCGCCGCGGCGGTTCGCTGCCCCCTGCCTGTTTGTTCCCGGGCATTAGTCGGAGCACCCTACTTCGGCGGAGCCGACTCGAGTGAACGCTGCCACCCGGCCCAAGGCTATCCTTTGGTATCAGGTATACTGCTGGATTCTTGCCATCATGTATCTGCTTGTTGTGCTTGCAGGCATCATTCTCTTGATGGTGCCGGCAGACACACTCGAGATGGAGGAACTCGAGAAGCGCATCGCGGCTGGAGTATGCATTGTCCTGGGACTGCCCTTTGCCGTGGCCAGTATTCTCCCTTTCTTTTTCGCGCCGAGGCCGTGGCTTTGGGTCTATGGAATCGTGCTCATTGCAATTGGATTCACCAGCTGCTGTTTCTGGCCCATTTGCATTCCATTGCTCATCTCTTGGATCAAGCCTGACGTGCAGCGATTCTTCGGAAGAGATGTCTGAGCGCAACAGCTCCCTTCACATTCTCGGGGCCGTTCTCGCACCTGCGATAACGGCGGTTAATAAGGTCGCCGATTTGTGATGCGCAGCACGAGATGCGGACACTGATCGTCGTGTTCGGCGGCCTGTGTTTGGCGATCTTGGGAAACGGATTAGCGCTCGAGCAGAGCTTCCGTACGGCGAGGTCTAAATTCTCGGAATAGTAATCCCGGTTTGTCTCATGTATTTGCCCGCACGGTCCGCGTAACTTGTTTCACACACCTCCGCCGCGCGGAAGAAAACGACCTGCGCGAGACCCTCGTTAGCATAGATCTTCGCGGGAAGCGGAGTGGTGTTGGAAATCTCCAGCGTAACATGCCCTTCCCACTCAGGCTCAAAGGGCGTGACATTGACGATGATCCCGCAGCGAGCATAGGTGGATTTTCCCAGACAAATCGTCAGAACGTCGCGTGGAATGCGAAAATACTCGACACTTCGCGCCAGAGCGAAGGAATTCGGAGGGATGATGCAGACGTCGGTTTCGATATCCACCAGGGACCGCGGATCGAAGCTTTTCGGGTCCACCACCGTATTAAAAACATTCGTGAAGACCTTGAACTCGCGGGAAACCCTTAGATCATAGCCATAGCTCGAGAGGCCGTAGCTAATCACTGGCAGATCGCTTTCGAGCCTTTTTGTTTGTCCATCCGCGAATGGTTCGATCATGCCCTGCTCCGTCGCCATGCGGCGGATCCACCGGTCCGAGCAAACGCTCATCCGATCAAAATGGCATCCCGGAAATGTCCATTCCCCCAGTGACTTTCTTCATCTCGCTCTCAGCCATTTTGCGTCCATCCTCGATCGCCTGCTTGACCCCTGCAAGGACAAGGTCCTCGAGCATCTCAACGTCCTCCGGATCGACGACCGACGGGTCGATTTTAATTGAGAGCACATCGCCCGCGCCGTTGGCGGTCACGGTTACTTTGCCGCCGCCAGCGCTTGCCTCCACGGTCTTCTGGGAAAGTTCACTCTGCTTCTCGGCGAGCTTTGCCTGCATGCGCTGGGCCTGCTGGAGCATTTTTTGGATGTTCATTTGGTCGCAGTCTGGATTTCGCCCGCGAATATTTCGAGGGCTTTCTTGATGAGCGGATCGTTCTTGAAGGATTCGACGGGATCGTTGGGCTTTTCCTCGCTCGGCGCATCGGTCTGATCGGGCGAAGCGACAGATTGCGCATCGGAATCGGCTTGTGGCGGTTCGACGAGCTGCTCGCCGATCTCCAGGCGAAGGCTCACTTTCCTGCCGAGCGTCTCTCGTAATTTGTCCTCGGCATCCTTGCGCCCGGCCTCTCCCACAACCGAGCGCAGTTCCCCGGCGAACGAAGGGGCAAGCTGCACCAGCACGGACTCCTGGCTCGCCTCGGCAAACACAGCTTTCGTCAGCCAGCGATACTTGATGGATGACTCATAGGAAGAGGCAACACGATTCCAGGCCACGGCTGCGTCGATCGACGCAGCCTCCGGGGATTTCGAATCGGCGGGTGCCCCCGGTTTCGCTGGCATGCGGGCGAGTTCGCCGCCAGCTGATTGCGCCGCCTTGGGAGAGGGCGGCGCCCCGCTTTGGAGGGAAGCTAGGGTCTCGATTACCTCATCGAGACTGGCCTGGTCGAGCATGTGAGTGGCCTTGATGACAGCCACATCGAGTTGAAGCTTTTTGTCCGACGTCCAGCGCATTCTCGACTCTGCCTCCGCGAAATTGTCGAGTAAAAGCAGGAGCTTGTTCCTGGGCGGCGCAGACGCCTCGTCAGCCACGCCCGCGATAAGCAAATCGCGCAAGTGGCCGATCAGGTCGGTGAGCAGTCGTGACAGATCTTTCCCGGCTTCGGCCAGATCCGCGATAACCTTCAAGCCGCCTGTGGCATCACGGTGCAGGACGCATCCGGCGAGTTCCGCAACCGCTGCACGCGACGCAAACCCAAAGACGGCCCTGACATCATTCGCGCCAATCGTCTCCCCGCAAAATGCGACGGCTTGGTCGAGCATGCTCTCCGCGTCCCGCAGAGATCCCTCCGAACCGCGCGCGATGTCCTCGGCGGCTTCCGTCTCGAGCTGAATATGCTCTTTTCCCGCGATTGCCAGCAAGTGCTCGGCAATGGCTTTCGCGGGGATGCGGCGCAAATCGAATCTCTGGCACCGGCTCGTGATGGTGGCGGGAACCTTTTGGGCCTCCGTGGTGGCCAGGATGAACTTCACGTGCTCGGGAGGTTCCTCGAGCGTCTTCAGAAGGGCATTGAAGGCACCGGGACTGAGCATGTGTACCTCGTCGATGAGGTAGATCTTGAATGGTCCCCGCGCGGGGGCATACGCGGCATTCTCGCGCAATTCGCGGATATTATCGACCCCGTTGTTGCTCGCTCCGTCAATCTCCAGGACATCCAGGCTGCGCCCTTCGGCAATCTCCTTGCAGGCATCGCACTGGCCGCATGGTGTTGCCGTGGGACCCTGCACGCAGTTCAGCGCCTTGGCGAGGAGGCGCGCCGTGGAGGTCTTGCCGATTCCACGCGGACCAACAAAAAGATAAGCCTGCGCAACGCGTCCAGAGGAAATGGCATTTTGCAAGGTGCGCGTAATGTGATCCTGGCCCAGCACTTCCTCAAAAGTCTGCGGCCTGTATTTCCGCGCAAAGACACGATAGCTCACTCCGGAAGAATAAACCCACACTCCGATTTCGGAAGTCGGAAGGCGCTAAAATTTTGTCCCCGGCTTCATGGTTGATTGAGTCGAATGCCGTCCTGCCGCAGGGCCTCGTCATAAAAGTTCCCGGCAAAACAGAGGCGGTTCATGTAGACGGAAACGACGGCTGCCACCATCAGAGCCGGGAGAGCGTAGATCTGCCGGGTCATTTCCATCACGATCAGAATGGAAGTCAATGGGGCGCGCACCACCGCGCCCAAGCAGGCCGTCATCCCCGTGAGGACCAGCAGAGTCTGGTCCTGACTCGTCAGCCCCAGGGAATCGGCGGATAGCTCGCCGACCAGAGCCCCGGCCATACCACCGAAGAAAAGCAGCGGCGCGAAAATTCCGCCGCATCCTCCCGCGCCATAGCAAGCGGCAGTGGCCAGCAGTTTCGTCAGAAGGAGACAAAGCGCAATGCCCCAAATCACCCCGCCATTTAGCGCCGCCACAAGGTCTTCATCGCCGAGCCCGAACGCTCCCAGCCGGCCAGTCAAACTAAAGGCCAGCACCGCGAACATTGCTCCAATCAGTGTCCCCAGGACTAGTCTGAATGGCCCGGGCAAGGACGACCGCTTGCAGCGCGCGCGGACCGCGAGCGTAATGTACTGAAATCCCAGACCAGCCGCACCAGCAACGACGGCAACAACGGGGGACATCCAGAAAGTCTTCCAACCGAGTGCCAAATCCCCTGGGACGGGAAGGGTGGGGGCGCCCTGCGACAGGGCAAAGACGACGCTCGCGGCCAACGCGGCAGCCAGAAGCGACCGGCCGGCAAAGTTCTCTTCATTCTTCCCGCCCGCGACTTCTTCGAGAACGAGGGTTACGCCCGCTAGCGGGCTTCCAAACGCCGCTGCAAGTCCTGCCGAGGAGCCCGCGCATATCGCATTGGCCCGGTCCTGCGGATCCTCGCCGAACATCTTTGCAACCTTGCTCGCGATAGCCGCCCCGATGTGAATTGTGGGCCCCTCGCGGCCCAGGCTTGAACCCGACCCAATTGAGAGCGCGCCCCCGACGAATTTTACCCAGACGAGATGCCAGGAGAATTCGAACTGCCCAAGATGATAAGCCGCCTTCACCTGAGGAATGCCGCTGCCCGGGGCATCGGGAGCAAAACGCTTCATCAACCACCCCGTGACCCACGCGGCGGCCGCCATGCCGGAAATGACAAATGCCGCGAACGCCCAGAAAGCCCAGGAGGACGGCCGCACCACGAGCGCACCTGCGAGCAGAATAATTGCTTCGTGAAAGACCATGGCTGTGGACCCCGCTACCAGGCCGATGGTCACCGTGGCCGAGAGTTGCGTGAGGTTCTTCCGCAGGTTCAATGTCATGGTCCGTTGTTAGACGATGCCAAAGCCACGGTGTCAACCGCCTCGAACGCTTGCCTTTCGCGTCGGTTCTCCGCACGGAGGACCTTTAGCTTACGACGGGGAAACGAGAGCGCTGAGGCAAACAGTTACGAAAAGGAGCGCCGCTACCTTGTTGCACCGCTGCTGCCCAAGACTTCCGCCGATCTGGAGGAACTCGAGGGTGAGATCCAAACGACCGCCAAGCGTCTTTCGGCTACCACTGGCATCGCGGCAACATCGCTCGAGACATTGGTCGACCAACTGGAGCGTTTTGGTTGTGGCGCATCGCATAGCCTCGTCGAGTTTCGAAAATGGCAATATTGAATTTCTCTTGCCAGAGAATTGGGAGTCGGTCGTCTCGGGGCGTTTCGACCGGCTCTCAAACTATTTAGCTGAATAATTATGAGTTCGTCGCGTGCAAAGAGTAACAGAGGGCGATTTTTCGGTCGCCGCACCAAGCGTTTCAGCGCCGATGGGTCACGTCAGGATGACACCTTGCCGCCCAAAGACCCCCGTGAGGACCGAAACGCCGCGTGGATCTGGGTAACCGAACTCGATTTCCTCCAGCATCAGCAAAGCCTTCGCGAGTTTTCAAGATAATCAAGACACCATGAACCTCAATGATCTCTGGTACGTTAACGAGAACGGAAAATTCGTGTCTGGCGTAATTTTGCGCAAGGGCCGGATGCAGCCAGTAGGGGATCCGACTTACATTCCCCGCGAGTATGGTGGCGAGGGGCGGGGAACTCCATTGCACAAGTTCAACGATCCGGAGCTTTCCGACGGAGAAGCGTGCGAAGATGTTTAAGGCCAAGGTAAATTTTGCCAAGGGCAGCACGGGCTATCGCTTCGTGGACTTTGATGAGGTATCGCTTCACGACTGCTTTGTAAGCTTCACGCTCAAAGGTCAAACGCAACTCTGCTGCAACCTTGCGCATCTAGCCTACGTCGAGCCGAAGATTGACGAAAAGACCGGCAGGCATGAAACGCCGCTAGGCACTTTATTTCGCGAAGGTAGATAGGCGGGCAGACAAGAAAAACCCCGCCTAGGCATTTCTGCGCGAAGGCGGGGCTGTTTAGGGTTAGGGCAGATTCGCGTTTGCTCAGACGGCTACCTCTCGATGTCTTCGCGCCAGGACGAAGTTAAGTGTCTATCGGCTCTAAAACATGCCGCCCACGGCGTGAAAATGACCTTGGGCTAGTTTTCTGGCGCCGGAGTTGACTGCGAGCCTTCCGAGCCTTCCTGCCGCTGTTCCTGTCGATCGGCCCGCCGGTCCTGCCGATCGGCCCGCCGGTCCTGCCGGTTTTCGACGCGGGCCTGGTGGCCGACGCAGGCGGAGAAAAACGTGCAAGCCGCAGAGGCTACCAAAGTGAGCAGGAGCGCTCGTGCGACCCGCTGAGTGGAGGTTAGGGAGTTTTTCATACAACCCAATTTTAGCTAAATTTGAGAGGCTCTGGCAAGTCCAAAGGATTGCGAAAGGCTTAGCGAATCTTACCTGATGAAACGTCTCGAAGGGCAGATTCCCGATACGGCGTAAAGTATCGCAGAACCGGAACCCTGATGCCAAGGTGAGTAGCGATCCTGATGTTCAAGCCTGCCATCAACTGTTATAATTTTGGCGGTCAATAACCGGGGTAGCCCGCTCAATTGGAATTCATCGAAAACCAAGCGGGCTACCTCCCCGTTTTCTGAGGTCACGGAAGAGAAACGAAACGCCGCTCTGCGGACTTGATTGAGCGTTTTCCTTACTGCTCTCTATCACTGTGAGACCTTGGGCGGTGCCGGCGGAAAGCAAAAAGAAACCCCGTCCTAGGCATTTCTGCGCGAAGGCGGGGCGTTCCTTTGTTCTGTTATTAAGATTTAGTCTTCCGTTTGTTCCTGAACCACGTTTTGCACGTAGTGCCTTGCGATTTCATGCCAGTTTACTTCTGACAGGTAGGCATTAACCGCATCCGTCATCCAACCCGATTCCGGAATGCGCTCATCGCTTTCGAACAGTTCCTTGAGGTTTTCTGCCAGCGCGAACGTGGCTTTCTCAATTCTGGTGAAGCCGCCACCTTCCTCTGCAACGTCATATACCTCTTGAGCTGTTTCTTGACAGACAAGTTGCGACGATTCCTCTTTGTCTAACCATTGAGCCACATTCCATGTCTGAAAGTTTGTCCAACCGTTATAGGTCATATTGCTCTCCAAAGCGCTGCTCCAATGAGAAGCCAAGCAAGGCCCCATAGAAGCAGAGCCAGGAAGGTTCCGCCAGTGATTTGCCAGCCCCCCTTTTCGGATGCTGCTCATGCTGCCTCCTTTCCTTGCTCGTCGCGCAGTTTTGCCAGAATCCGTACCGTTACAAGAGACATGTGATTAAGCCACATGACCTCAGGTTGAGCCGCTTCTGGCTCGCCCCAGGATTCAACGTGTTCCACCTGATGCGCTATCAACTCATCGAGAGTTGGTTCTCGAAAGTAGTTGAACACCGGCACATTCTCGTCACCATCAAGACGTGCGTTGATGTCTGGAGGTATGACGCCGAATTCCTTATCTAGGGGAGATGCGGTTTTCATTCGAACCTCCGATGGAACGCGTGTTGCGCTTGCTCGAAGCGTTGCATCTCCTCGCTTTTGCTGGGGAATAACCATCTCACGGCATCCTCAAGCGAGATGCCATCGCTCATCTCGTTGCCGAGTATTGCGACCAACCACTGGCGCGGATCTACGCCGCGACGAGCTGCGAGCTGCTGGAACGCGTACCAGCCTGTCGCAGGAATCGGGATTTCCCGCTCTACACGGTCGTGGCGCGTGAATTGAAGCGAGACTTGATCTCCCAACACGGCATGGCAGCGGAAAAGCCTGCCAGCGGCTGCAACCGTTCCGTCTAGCTGTCCCTTGCGTAGCGATTTTTCGATGACTCTTCGCAATGGGTTCGGCACGTTGTCTTCATTCCACTCGCGGTCTTCACCGTCAGTGACTTTGAGGGTTACATTGTCAATCGGGGATTCGTCTACGATGTTCATGTTTTACTCCGTTATTCCGACTCTATTCCGAATCGGAGGATTTGAGGTTAAACGAATGAACCTAAGACGTTGACAATCAGATATATGAAGACTAGAAGAGAAAGGATGCGCCGCATCCTTTCGTTCATTGGCTACCAGGCATAGTCCTCGCCATCGCGGCCGAGAAATTTTCCGCTCTGCTTGATTTTCAGACCGGTGATGGTGTCGTAGAGCGACCGCGCCGATTCCTGTGGAGTCAACGGGGCGTTGGGACCACCCATTTCGGTTTTCACCCAGCCAGGGCTGATCGCCGCGACGACGATACCCACGGGGCGGAACTCCGCGGCAAGGGCCCGCGTCAGCATATTCAGCGCGGCCTTGGAAACCGAATAGGGATAGTATTGAAAATCCTCTTTTTCGCTGATTGATCCCGCCGCCGAGGAGATGTTGGCTACGCGGGCATTGGCTGACGCCTTCAGGTAAGGAAGGAACGTTCGCGTGACCCGCGCCACACCCGTGACGTTGCAGTTGAAAGCTTCATTGAACCATTCCGGATCAACCTTTTCGAGCGGTTCATGGCCTTCCCCTGGAAAGGTTGCCGCATTGTTCACCAGCACATCGAGACGCTTTTCCCCGAGGAATCGCGCCGATTCGGTAATCGTCGCGTGGTCGCAGACGTCCAGGGACAGAGGTTTCACATTGGTCCACTTGCTGGCCAGAGCCTCGAGCTCGGGGCGCCGAACTCCTCGCGCGGCGGCGAACACCTCCCAACCCGCGCGAGCAAACTCCGTCGCCAGGGCGAGACCAATTCCGCGGCTGCTTCCAGTAATGAGAACCCTTTCCGTCATGAGTTCACAACAGCTCCATTTGACCAAGGCCCTCCCTGATCGCCGTCTTCTTGCGCCGCGCCTTGGCGAACGAAACAACTCCATCGTGATCGCCGGCCAGGGAAGGCGTGCCATCCGCGTTGAGTTCCGCCTTCTCCAGATTGTTAAGGATATCTTTGGCCCGACTGAGAACAGGCGCGGGAAGGCCGGCTAAGCGCGCTACCTGGATCCCATAGCTCTGGTCGGCGCGGCCCGGCAGTACTTTGCGAAGGAAAATTACTTGGTCGTTCCATTCACGAACGGCGACATTGAGGTTTACGACTCCGGTGCGTGTGCGCTCAAGGTCCGTGATCTCATGGTAGTGGGTTGCGAAAAGCGTTCGGCAGCCGACAGAGTCATGAAGATGTTCAGCCACGCTCCAGGCTATGCTCAGACCGTCAAAAGTTGAGGTTCCCCGGCCGATCTCGTCCAAGATGACCAAGCTGTGGAGCGTTGCGTTATTCAAAATATTCGCCGTCTCATTCATCTCGACCATGAAAGTGGACTGCCCCCGCGAGAGATCGTCGCTGGCGCCAATCCGCGTAAAGATGCGATCCACCACACCGATCCGCGCGGAAGCGGCGGGCAGATAGCTGCCCATCTGCGCCATCAAAGTCAGCAGGGCAACCTGGCGAATGTAGGTGGACTTTCCGGCCATGTTCGGTCCTGTAATGATCGCGAAGCGCCTGTTCTCGGTGTCGAGCGAAGTATCATTGGGAACAAAGCGTTCGACCGTGGACTGCTGATCCAGGACCGGATGACGACCCTCAACGATTTCGAGCACGCCCGAATCGTCGACGCTTGGACGGCAGAAATGGTTCTGGCGCGCGGCTTCGGCCATCGATGCGACGGCGTCCAACACGGCGATGGCGGCGGCAGTGCGCTGAATGGACGGCGTCTCCGCGAGAGCCATGCCGCGCAGACTTTCGAAAATCTCAATTTCGCGCGCCTTGGCGCGTTCGTCGGATCCGAGGATCTTGCCTTCAATATCCTTGAGTTCCGGGGTGGTAAAGCGTTCGCTGTTGACCGTCGTCTGCTTGCGAACATAATCGCCAGGGACCGAGCAAAGATTGGCGCGGGTCACCTCGATGAAATAGCCAAAGACCGTGGTGAAGCGAACTTTGAGCGACTTGATTCCGGTGCGGACGATTTCGCGTGCTTGAAGGCTTGCTATCCAATCCTTTCCCTCGCGGGAGGCCGCGCGAAGCTCGTCGAGCGCGGGATCGTAGCCGTCGCGAACGAGACCTCCGTCGCGCAAAACGGCCGGCGGTTCCTCTACGATCGCCCTGGAAAGCGTATCGACGAGCTCTGGCAGAGGATCGAGTTGCCGCACTTGCGTGGCGAGCAGCGTACCAGATTCGGCTAAGCGGGGGGCGCCAGCGCAGTCGGCAACCCCTGGCACGAGGGCCAGCGAGCGGGCAAGCACCGCAAGGTCGCGGGCATTGCCGGAGGAGCCGTTCAGGCGCGCTATCGCGCGCTCCAGATCGCGGATCTCCGCGAGGTGCTCGCGCAGAGTGCCGAGCAGCAGCGAATCCTCGAGCAACCCGGCAATGGCATCCTGCCGCGAGCGGATCCCGCCCACATCGCGCAGGGGATGCAGCACCCAATCCCGAAGGAGCCGCGCCCCCATTGGGGTAACCGTGCGATCGAGCACCCCGAGGAGGGTCATCGTCTTTCCCGCGCGAGACTGGACGAGTTCGAGGTGCACTTGAGTTGCGGCGTCGAGCGTCAGAAACTCGCTGGAGCGGTAGGGTCGGAGCCGCAGCAGATGCGAGGCATTTCTTCGCATCTGCCGGGTGAGATAATGCAAAAGCGCTCCTGCGGCGCCCACCGCAGCAGGCAAGTCCGCACAGCCGAAGCCATCGAGCGAATGAACCTTGAAATGCTCGCGCAGGAACTCCGCTGCTGCCAGAGTCTCGAAGATGTATCCGTCGAGGAAGTTGGCGTTCTCAAGGGCGTCGAAGAGATCCCGCTGCGATTCAGGCGCCAATGTTTCGGCCGGCAGAATGCGCGCGAGTTCGTCAACGAGAAGCGTCACGCCCCGTACCTCAGTCAGACGAAACTCTCCGGTCGTCAATTCGCAGTAAGCCAAACCAATCGTGCCGTTGCAGTGGCACACTGCGGCGAGATAGTTCGGGCGGCGATCGTCCAGGCCAAAGTCGTCAAGTGTCCCCGCGCTCAGGATCTGACTGACTTCGCGACGGACAAGCTTCCCGGCTTGCACCTCGCCAACCTGGTCGCAAATCGCCGCGCGCCAACCGGCAGCAATGAGCTTTTCGATGTAGCCTCGTGCCGAATGATACGGCACGCCGCACATGGGGATTTCCCCGCGCTTGGTCAGCGCCACGTTGAGAATCGCCGATGCCTCCCTCGCATCGTCCCCGAACATCTCATAGAAATCCCCCAAACGGAAAAGAAGCAGCGTATGGGGAGGCAACTCACGCCGAATGGCGTGGTATTGCTTCATCATCGGTGTCAGCGAATCGCCCCACATGGAAATCTCTCAGCGCCGCATTCCTCGCCCTCAGCCGTTCTCCGAGATCTGCAGGCCTTCAACGTCCATCGAAACTAAAAAACCGTGCCAAGGTCATCGATTAGGCTGGGAAGAAGTCTCGCCGGCATCTGATGATTGCCTCAGGAACGCCGCAAGGGGACTGGTCGCCTCGGCATGGTCAAGCTGGGAAGGAAGACCGGCCTCGAAGGCCTCTCGCGCGCACTCAACTGCGGCTTTGAACGCCCGCGCCATGCGAACAGGCTCGCGCGCCGCGGCGATTGCGGTATTCACAAGCACCGCGTCGGCCCCCATTTCGAGTGCCTGAGCCGCATGGCTCGGCGCGCCGATGCCCGCATCGACCACCACGGGAACCGCAGCTTGCTTAATAATGATTTCGATTTGCGCGCGGGTTTCGAGCCCGCGGTTGCTTCCGATCGGCGATCCCAGGGGCATCACCGTCGCCGTTCCAATATCCTGAAGCCGCTTGGCGAGTACCGGATCGGCATTGATGTAAGGCAGCACTGTAAAACCCTCTTTTACGAGTAGTTCGGCTGCTTTAAGCGTTTCGATCGGATCGGGCAGGAGATAATGGGGATCAGGATGTATTTCGAGTTTCACCCATCGGGGCAGGCCCGCCGCCGCGGCAAGACGGGCCAGGCGCACAGCCTCGTTGGCGTCCAGCGCTCCGCTCGTGTTGGGCAGAAGCAGGTATTTCCTGGGATCTATGAAATCAAGGATGTTGGCGAAGGGATCATGCTTGCCGCTCAGGTCTGCGCGGCGCAGCGCAACCGTGACAATCTCCGTGCCGCTGGCGGCCAGGGCATCCTGCATGACCTCGTTGGAAGAAAACTTCCCCGTGCCAAGCAGCAGACGCGAGGTGAATTCGCGTCCTGCAATTTTCAGTGTGCCTCTCATCCTCTCTTCTTAATGCGCTTCGTGCTCCACAGCAAGAGCGCCGCCTTCCACGGGACGATCGCATTCGGAAGCGGAGAGGATGAGTCGTAATTCATGAACCCGCAAAAGTAAGATGTTCGCTCATGGCTTCAAGCGATTCGAAACTCCGGCGGAGGCGCAGCCTCAAAGGCCAGCCTTCGACCATCGCTGGGATGGCGGAACGCCAGCTTCCACGCATGCAACATATGGCGCGAGTAGCGGGCACGATGCCCATAGAGCGGATCGCCAAGGACGGGACAGCCCAGGTGTTTGAGATGAACGCGGATCTGGTGCGTCCGCCCGGTGCGGGGACGGCACTCCACGAGGCTCACGGCACCCGCGGAATCGAGAACTTGATATTCCGTCACGGCTTCCCTTCCACGGCCGGCCGGACTGACCGCCATCTTTTTTCGATTCACGCGATGCCGCGCAATTGGCGCGTCGACGACTCCGCTGCGCCGCGGCGGTGAGCCCGAGACGAGAGCAAGATAGACCTTGCCGACTTCCCGTCCGGAAAATTGGCCGGCGAGAGAGCGATGTGCGGAATCCGTTTTGGCAACCACGAGGCAGCCGCTTGTTTCCTTGTCCAGGCGATGAAC
>DASTFP010000070.1:0-2731 GCA_035719865.1 Terrimicrobiaceae bacterium
TCCGTCAAACCCACCGCCCGAACTCGAAGCCAATCTCAAATGCCTTCAAGACTGTGCGCCCATCGACAAGCGGTTCCGTGCTGATCTCAAGGCCCTTGAGAAATTACAAGCCGACCGCGGATGGATTGACGAAGCCCTCGAAAACAAACGCATCTGCAAGACTCCATGAATCAGCTGCCTGCAATGGAATCCCTCGCGGATTTCATCGATAAAATTGCAGAGAGCGGGCACGGCATCATCATGACGATGGGCAAGGGCGGTGTCGGCCCGCAATTCGCATCTGGGCGGCCGATGGTTGAATCACTTGCGTGGCGAAGCGTTGCGCCAGGTCGATGGAGATCCGCTTCCAGGCTCTGACACGGTTGAGGATGGAGGCGTTTTGGGGGTGAATCTCTGAAAGCGCATCCAGTGCGGCGAGACGATTTCCCTCGGGCAATCTTTCGATCAGGCGCGCCTTGTCTGGGGTATGGACGATGCAGGACCTACGGCCACGAGAGCAGGCCACATAAGCGCCTTTGGCGGTAAAGCGTTCCGCCGCCACGACGACATGATCCGCCGTCCACCCCTGGGCCTTGTGGGAAGTGAGCACGTATCCGTGGCACCACTGGCGAAATTCCGTGGGGACGGACACCCCCTCCCTGGTTGTCAACGCCCCATCCGGCGCGATCCCGGCAACCGTCAACACCTGTCCGTTGATGAGGCCAAGCCTTTTGTCATTGGCGCGGATGAGCACCTTGTCACCCGGAGCGACTTCGATCTGCCGGGGACGCGCCACATCGAAGGATTCCGCGCGGCGCAAATTCAGCGTCATTTCCTTCCTAGCAGAAACCACAACCACCTTCTTGTTCTCAGCGCGCACGACTCTTGCGGAGACGGCCGGCCGGTTGGCGGACGGCGCGAACGTGACCACCTGCCCCGGCTCATACCGCCGCCAGTCCTTTTTCTGTTGATCGGTCCAGCGAAGCGACTCGTGGACGGTAAGCTGTGTTCCTTCGGCGGGAAGGACGCCACGTTCCTTCAAGCCACTGCGGATTGCGTCCGTGAAGCGATGATTTTCCTCCCAGGTGAACGAAACGGCCAGGCAGCGATCCAACTGTTTGCCGTCACCCGTAAGCCGCAGATAATCCGCAGCGGCCTTTTCAAGATAATTCGACTGGCTTTCCTTGATCCAGTCGAGGCGATCCAGCGCCGCCAGTCCGCCGCGAACGTCGCCCGCCGCCATCCGCTCCACGGCCCCGCGATAGGCGGCTTGCCTTTGCCGGTGGATTTGTTCCACCCGGCAGCGCCTAAGCTGGCTGTGCGTTTCGAGCACCCGCAGAAAGTCGCCCGCTTCCACGGAAACATGCTGGCGCACATCGCCCACCAGAAGCACGCGCAGGTCATGCTTTTGGGCCAACCGGAGCAATTCCGCTCCCTGCCGGTTCGATTTCAACCCAGCCTCGTCGCAGATCACGACCGCCCGCCGCAGCCCGCCCCGCTTCTCCGCATTGCGCAAAAAATCCTCAACGGTTGTCGCCTCGGTGAATCCCTCGTCGCGCAAGACCCGCGCCGCAGAAGAGGTAGGTGCGATGGCAATGACCGAATGCCCGGCCTCCTTCAGCCCGCGCTGAACTTCCCGCAATGTCGTGGTCTTTCCAGCCCCGGCCACGCCGCGAAAACTGAACACCCGATCTTGCGTGCCGAGAACGGAGGCAACGGCCTCCCGCTGTTCCTCGGACAAATGACTGCCAGGGGCGAAGCCGGGGTTGAGCGCCGGGCAAGTGCCCTTCGTGGCATCGACATACTTCACCGCCGATTGCTCCAACTCCAAGCCCTGCCGGGTGCAGCATTCCGAAAGCAATCCGTTCTCCGCAGAAGGGGCAAGTCGCACCAAAGTTTTGCCGACTGTCTGCTTCAATGTCTCCAAATCCAGGTTCCCAAGCGACTGATTCAGGGCTTCGGCCAAAACCTCGTGCTCCCGCAAAACGCTCTGCCGCTCGAACAAATGGGCGACACCGGCACGGAGCGCATCGTGTTCGTGACCAGCTTGCTTCACTTCCGCAACCCGCCCTTCCGCCTGAGCGCGGACAGCCTGCAAGTGATTCCATTCCTCCGGCGACAACTGCGAGCGTTGCGAGAAGACCACTTCGGCGGTCGCGATCTCGCGCAATTCGGCTGGACGCGTCTCTCGCGTGATCAAAGCGATTTCCCTCACCGTGGGCTTTCGCGACTGCCTGTCCTCGAACTTTTTGATTTCGCGTTCGATTTCCTCCCGCCGTTTGGAAAATCGCTCGCAGAGCGCACCCGAAACGCCTTCGATCTCAAAACCGGTGACTTCGCCGTTTTGCCGTGTCTGACGGACGCCGTAGCCCAGCTCCCGCACAGCGCGAGCCATCTCGTTCTGATAGACCTTGCCCGCGTAGCGGACGGCCCCAATCATTTCGTATTCGCTCAGCGCATACCATTTCCCGTCCCGGTTGCGAGTGGCATTGGCGATCACAAAATGAGTGTGAAGCTGCGGATCGAGAGCGCGGCTGGCATCGTGGGTGAAAGCCGCCGCGCAAATGTTCCCGGTGATTTCCGACCGTCTTTGAACCGGGGTGTTCTTTTGCCGCGAGGCGAACTGCTCCAATTCGCAGAGGGCGATCCGCGCCGCACGCTCATGGGTCGACCGGAGGCATGTGTCCCCGCCGAGCACTGCCAGGATCGACACCGACTTTTGCGCCGAGCACTGGAAATCAAAGAACGCCAC
>DASTFP010000071.1:0-7033 GCA_035719865.1 Terrimicrobiaceae bacterium
ACCTTGATCATGCGATGGAAATCGACCCCCACTTTCTTGAGGAAGAGGATGAGCACCATCACCACCATCACGACGAGGAGATCACCAGCGTCGGCATTCAACGCGATGACCCATGCGACGGACAGAAACTCAACAAATGGCTCTCGGAGCTTCTGCGCACCAAGGGCCAGGATATTTTCCGCATGAAGGGAGTCTTCGCCGTCAAAGGAAATCCCGAACGGGTGATCTTCCAAGGGGTTCATATGATTCTGAACGTGGCCGCCGGCGGTCCCTGGAACGGACGAAAGCCCAAGAACAGCCTTGTCTTTATCGGACGTAACCTGGATCGCGAGGCTCTGACGGACGGGTTCGAAAGCTGCCAAGCCTGAAAGCCTCTGACTGCACACGAAAAGCGAGCAGATCATCGAGAATGGGATTCAAGAAGCTATGGGGGCTGGAAGCGAGTGATCACATCCTTGCGCTCGCCTGGTGCGGCGACGCGCTCGTCGTTACGCCCAGCACCGGGATTATCCTTCTGATCGATGAGGAGGGCAAGGCCGTCGCGGAATTCGCCGGCCACGGACTCGGAAATGGTGCCTCAGCCGCAGGGGCTGGGGTTCTGGCGACGTGTGGGTTTGATGGACGGGTTCGATGGTACGAGATCCGCGGCTCCCGTGTCATCTCGGCACCCGAAATCTCTTTGGGCAAGGGGTGGATCGAACGCGCAAGATTGAGCCCTGACAGCAACCGCCTCGCCGTCGGCCTCGGCAAGACGCTTTTCATCCTGAGCCGAAACGGCGATTTCACGGCCAGCCTTCCCAATCACAAGACCTCGGTTGCGGACTTCGCTTGGAATCCAAGGAATTCGCTCGAAATCGCGACCGCCTGCGGCGGCGGCGCGCAGATGTGGCGACCTGGCGACGCCGAACCTTTCGCCCGGTTCGATTGGGGCGGAGCGAGCCTTCTCGTCACCTGGAGCCCCGACGGACGCTGGGTGGCCACCGCCGACCAGACGCCAAGCGTTCACCTTTACGATCTCACGCGAGACTATCCGCTGCACATTCAAGGCTATGAGACGAAAGTGAGAGCCATGGATTTTTCGCCGGATGCGCTACGTCTGGCAACTGGCGGCGGGACGACCATTACGCTGTGGAATTGCGCGGGAACGACCGGTCCCGAAGCCACCGTCCCCGACGAACTGAAGTTCCATAAAGCCGATGTCGAAACCCTCGCCTGGTCGCCCACCGGCGAGATCCTCGCTTCGGGAGACAACGCTGGACGTCTGGTGTTCTCGGACGCGAAAGGCCGGCCTCTTTCAGCTTTCGAAGACGCGAAGGCGATCAGCGCCCTCGCATGGAGCCCGGACGGAAAATACCTGGCGGTAGGGGATGCCGGCGGCCGCGTGATGCTTTTTAGCGATTGAGAAGTGCCATCATGGACTCTGCATAGCGTTCGCCCTGAGCGATGCCCGGTGGGAAAAGAGAATCCATTTGGGCGAGCTCGTCCGGGGTCAGCGTAACCGCGAGAGCTCCCAGATTGTCCTCGAGATAACGGACGCGCTTGGTGCCGGGGATTGCCACGATGTCCTCACCTTGAGCAAGCACCCAGGCTAGCGCGAGCTGCGCCGGCGAGCAGCCTTTCCTCTGCGCAAGGTTCTTTACATGGGTTGCGAGCTGAAGATTGCGATCAAAGGCCTCGCCCTGGAAGCGCGGATTCGTGTGCCGCCAATCGTCCGCGGCAAGATCGGTTGGCTTCTGGATGGCCCCGGTCAGAAACCCTCTTCCCAGCGGGCTGTACGCCACGAAGCCTATGCCCAATTCGCGGCAGGCGGCCAGCGTGCCATTGCGCTCGACGTCGCGAGACCAGAGCGAATACTCGGTCTGCAGAGCGGCGATCGGGTGAACCGCGGTCGCACGGCGCAGCGTGCCGACGCCCGCTTCCGAAAGCCCCAGAGCTCGCACCTTTCCCTCACGAACCAAATCGGCCATCGCTCCGACGGTTTCTTCAATCGGAACCCCGGGATCGACCCGGTGCTGGTAATAGAGATCGATGAAATCTACGCCCAAGCGGCGAAGGCTTCCCTCACATGCCTTTCGGACGTTGGGGGCAGAGCTATCCACACCGGTTATCTGTCCGTTCGGGTCGATGCGGAAGCCGAACTTCGTTGCCAGGATGACCCGCTCACGCGGCAGTTCGCGAAGAAAACGGGCGATGAGTTCTTCATTCTTGTAAGGGCCATAAATCTCGGCGGTGTCGAGAAAGCTCCCTCCAAGCTCGAAGTAGCGGCGCAGCACAGCCAAAGATTCCGATTCGTCCGCCGGACCATAGGCATACGACATGCCCATGCATCCCAAGCCAAGCGGGGAAACCACAAGTGGACCAAGTTTGCGTTCGTTCATAGTCAATTCTCCGCCCCAACCTTAAACGAAGATCGGCACTCTCGAAAGCGACTATCGCCCTCCGCGAGGGTCGAACCGCTCGGGCTGCTACATGCTCATTCCGCCGTCGACTGCAAGCACCTGCCCGGTGACGTAGGAGGCTTCCGGACTCGCGAGAAAAACGACAGCGGCGGCGATATCGTCCGCAGCGCCGAATCGTGTCAGGGGAATCTGCGAGAGGGCCGCCTTGCGGACATCCTCCGCCAACACAGAAGTCATGTCGGTCTCGACGAATCCCGGCGCGACAAGGTTTGCCGTGATATTGCGGCTCGCGAGTTCGCGCGCCAGCGTCTTGGTTAGTCCCACCAGTCCCGCCTTGCTCGCGGAATAATTCGCTTGTCCCGCGAGACCGATCAGCCCGCTGACAGACCCGATGTTGATGATTCGTCCTTTGCGCTGCTTGACCATGGCGCGCAGGACGGCGCGGGAAAAATTGAACGCGCCCTTGAGATTGGTATCGAGCACCACATCCCAGTCCTCCGAATTCATGCGCAGGATCAGAGTGTCGCGGGTGATGCCTGCGTTGTTCACCAGAACATCGCAGCGCCCAAAGTCGGCCAAAATTCTCTCCCCGGTCTTCTGCACGGCGTCGAAATCGGCCACATCGACCGCGTAAGGCTTCGCCGCCTCCGGCGAGACGGCGTTGATGGCATCGGACGTCTTCTGCGAGTTGGCTTCGGTACGGCTGACAACCGCCACCCTGGCGCCCTCTTCGGCAAAGCGCCGCGCAATCGCCTCTCCGATGCCACGTCCGGCGCCGGTGACGATGGCAACTTGATTTTCGAATCGCTTCATAAAGTCGTCATTCGGTCGCGAGGACCGTCCTCTCTGCTCGAGGCCCCTGGTTTCCCAAGGCTCCTTACACTTTTACCCAGCCCCGGCTCTGGGAGCTTTGCTCAATGGCAGCGAGCACCTTCTCATTTTTCAGGCCATCCTCAAAGGTCGGGTGCACGCCCTTGCCGTCCACGACCCCTTTTACAAAGTCCGAAAACGCATTTATGAACGTGTGCTCGTAGCCGATGATGTGGCCCGGAGGCCACCATGCCGAACCATACGGATGCACATTCTCCGTGACGAGGATGTCGCGAAATCCGCGGGTGTCTCCCGGTTCATCCAGACTGAAAAATTTGAGGCGATTCATGTCTTCGAGATCGAAATAGAGCGAGCCCTTGCTGCCGTTGATTTCGAGCGTGACGTGATTCTTGCGCCCGTAGGCAAAGCGCGTGGCTTCAAAGTTGGCGACCGCGCCGTTCTTGAAGCGTCCAATCCAGGAAACGGCATCGTCGACGGTCACTGTCCCGAGCCGTTTTCCCGCCTTCGCGGCGAGGCCGGCGCCGACCTCCTCAAGGATCGGGCGCTTCTTGATGAAGGTCTCCATGAGGGCGCAAACCTCGCTGATCTCCCCGACCAGGTAGCGACCCAGATCGATGATATGCGAATCAATGTCGCCGTTCGCCCCGGAGCCCGAGTATTTCTCCTGCAGGCGCCAGACAAGGGGAAAGTTTGGGTCGGCGATCCAATCCTGAGCGTAACGCGCACGCACATGGTAGATGCGATCCCCAAGATCGCCGCGCTCGATCATCCTTTTTGCCTGCGCAATGGCGGGAATGCGGCGGTAGTTGTGGCACACCATGTTCACGACCTTGGCCTTTTTGGCCGCCGCGACCATCTCCTGGCATTCCTCCACGTCCATCGCCAACGGCTTCTCGCAAAGAATCGCCTTGCCGCTGCGCGCCGCCTCGAGGGCGATCTCGCAATGGCTGTCGTTGGGCGTGCAGATGTCGACGATATGAATTTCAGGGTCCCTGACGACAGCCTTCCAATCCGTGCTCGCGTTCTTCCAACCAAGCTGTTCGCGAGCGGATTCGACATTTTTGGGCGAACGACCGCAGATGGTGTGAAGCACAATATCCGCGGGCAAATCAAAAAACTTCGGTGCCTGGCGCCATGCGTTCGAATGCGCCTTTCCCATGAAGTTGTAACCGATCATTCCGACATTGAGAGAGCGTTTGGGCATACAATAAGGGGAGGAGAGTCGACTTCACCAGATGCCGCGGCGTCTGAAAACGAAAAAAATGCTCACGCGATGGGCGTTAACCGCCTGCCCCTGGCTGCGACACTCCGCGAAATCTCCCAACCGTTGGATTGACGATCCGCCAGAATCGCCTATGGTAGCCGAACGCAGGGGAGCTTTCGAAAGCTGAGAGTCCCGATCGTTAGATCGGGAGACCCTTGGAACCTGATCCGGCCAACACCGGCGTAGGGAGCAACATGAGTTTAACGGTTACAGTTTTGAGTTGTCAGCGCGGACCAAGCAGGTTCGCCCGTGCTCCGTCTCCGCCGATGTGGTCTGCGACACATAGGAGACTGTTGAGATACCCGCGTATGCCACGTTGCTGTCAATTCTCGGAAGATCGCAAGGGGCCGGGCGCAGACTTGATGGGGCTGCGGGGTCCCCATCTCCCCGCAAGCTGCAGCGCTCCGCGCAAGCTTGGCGACGTTGCGAGGGCCAAAAAGTGGCGCGACCTTGGTGGGAAGAAAGGGTCCCACCCGTTTCCAGGCGTGAGCTGTTTGGGGCATCATGGAAGGGTGAGGGGCCCCTTCCCCTCACGGGCGTCCTTCCTGAGTCGCAGCCCCTTTTTGGAATGCTCCTTCATCACTCCACCCATATCCGCCCCAAAGAGCTCACGCGTGACCTGCGTGGGTATTCAACCGTCTCCTAACCTACAAACTTAAGACTCCGCATGATCGCACCAACGAGCGCCATCGAACCCGACAGCAGCGAGACGCTGCCAAATTCCACCCGTGTTTATATCGAAGGAGAAATCCACGAGCACATCCGCGTGCCGATGCGACAGATTGAACTGGCACCCACAAAGGCGTTCGGCGGAGCCGTCGAGGTCAATGAACCCGTAAAGGTCTACGACACCAGTGGGCCGTGGGGCGACCCGGCTTTCGATGGCGATGTTGAGAAAGGGTTGCCCGCGTTGCGGCGAGCATGGATTCTCAAACGCGGAGACGCCGCGGAGTACCAAGGCCGTAATGTGCGGCCCGAAGACAACGGCTACCTGAGCGTCAGTCACGCCCAGGCTTCCTCCCAGCGCCGGGGCGGACTTTCCCCGCTTCATGCGCCGAAGAACGCCAAGCGCAAGCCGCTTCGGGCCTCCGCCGGCCATCCCGTTACGCAGCGCTGGTACGCCCGCGAAGGCATGATTACGCCGGAAATGGAATTCATTGCGATTCGCGAGAACCTCGGCAGGGCAAAGATATCCGAGATGTCGAGGGACCTTGTCCGCGACGATCTCGACAAGCAGCACGCCGGCAGTACGCAGCTCCTTGCCGGCGCCGGCGGACCCAAGAGCCAGCGCTACGTGCCGTCCGTCTTCCACCGCTTTCCGCAGCGCATCCCCTCCGAAATCACTCCCGAATTCGTTCGCGACGAGGTGGCCGCCGGCCGGGCGATCATCCCGGCCAATATCAATCACCCCGAATGCGAACCGATGATCATCGGTCGCAACTTTCTGGTGAAGATCAATGCAAACATCGGCAACAGTGCCGTGGCCTCGAGTATCGAAGAGGAAGTCGAGAAAATGCGCTGGGCCACCAAGTGGGGAGCGGACACCGTGATGGACCTCTCCACTGGCCGGAACATCCACGCCACCCGGGAATGGATTCTCCGCAACTCGCCCGTCCCGATAGGCACCGTCCCGATCTACCAGGCGCTGGAGAAAGTGGGCGGCAAAGCCGAGGAACTCAGCTGGGAAGTCTATCGCGATACGCTGATCGAGCAGGCCGAACAAGGCGTCGATTATTTCACCGTCCATGCCGGAGTGTTGCTACGCTTCATTCCCCTGACCGCGCAACGCATGACGGGGATCGTTTCCCGCGGTGGCAGCATCATGGCCAAGTGGTGCCTCGCGCATCACCAGGAAAGCTTCCTCTACACCCACTGGGACGAGATCTGCGAGATTATGGCCGCCTACGACGTCAGCTTCTCGATTGGAGACGGCCTGCGGCCCGGGAGCATCGCCGACGCGAATGATGAAGCGCAGTTTGCCGAGCTCTACGTGCAAGGCGAGCTCACCGAGCGCGCCTGGAAGCGCGGCGTCCAGGTCATGAACGAAGGCCCCGGCCACATTCCCATGCACATGATCGAGGAGAACATGGCCAAGCAGCTCGAATGGTGTCAGGAAGCGCCTTTCTACACGCTCGGCCCCCTCACGACTGATATCGCTCCGGGTTACGACCACATTACCAGCGGCATCGGGGCCGCCATGATCGGCTGGTATGGCTGCGCGATGCTGTGCTACGTGACGCCCAAGGAACACCTCGGCTTGCCAAACAAGAAGGACGTCAAGGATGGCGTCATCGCCTACAAGATCGCTGCTCACGCAGCCGATCTCGCCAAGGGCCATCCCGGCGCTCAATACCGTGACAACGCCCTTTCGAAGGCACGGTTCGAATTTCGCTGGGAGGATCAGTTCAACCTCAGCCTCGATCCCGTCACCGCCCGCGAGTTCCACGACGAGACGCTTCCTCAGGAGGGCGCAAAATCCGCGCACTTCTGCTCAATGTGCGGACCGCACTTTTGTTCGATGAAGATCACCGAGGACGTG
>DASTFP010000072.1:0-2077 GCA_035719865.1 Terrimicrobiaceae bacterium
GCCGGCGTGATGGTGCTCTCGAAGGAGCATCCGCGGGCAGTTTGCTATCGTTCCGCACATCCTGTTCTCACGCCCGAATTGCCCCTGGAACGAAGGGGAATCGTTGACAACGTCGTATTTCCCACGGGCATCGACCGCCGAGACGATCTCGGTTTGCCGGACCGCTTCGACATGTACTATGGGATGGCGGACGACCGGATCGGCCTGGCGCGCCTTGATGTGCCGGATTTTCTTTCGCCACAGAGACTTGCCGACCCGACGGGAGCAAAGGTCTAGAGCAAATCCCGAAATAAATTTCCGAAATGGTGGCAGCGCCGAGGGGTCTCTGGCAAGGCGCGGAGGCAGGCCAATCCCCAAAGGGCTTGGCTTGCCGACGCAACACAGCCAGAGACCCCTCGCCGCGCCAGCCCTTTCCCAAGCAATTCTTTCAGCAGTGCTTGGGAGGCGGTTACTGCTTCCGCACGATGCCGACTATGAGTCCGCGCGCCGCATTTGGAACGGCATGATAGATCGCCGGCCCGCCGTGATTGCGCGCTGCGCCGTCGAAGAAGACGTCTGCCGGGCGGTGCGCTTTGCGCGTCGTCTTGGCCTGTTAGTCGCGGTCAAGGGCGGCGGCCACAACGTAGTAGCCGGGAATGCAACCTGTGACGGAGGCTTGATGATCGATCTCTCGCTGATGCGCGGCGTGAAAATCGATCCCGAGCGACGCCTTGCCACCGTCGAAGGTGGATGTCTGCTTCCCGATCTTGACCGCGCTGCGCAATCCTGGGGCCTGGCAACGCCTGCCGGCATTGTTTCCACGACCGGTGTGGGCGGTCTCACCCTCGGCGGCGGCTTTGGCTGGCTGAGCCGAAAGTTTGGCCTGACGATCGATTCGCTCATGTCCGCCCGCCTGGTCACCGCCAACGGGGAGGGAATCAATGTAGGACCGCACGAAAATGAAGACCTTTTCTGGGCGATTCGGGGCGGAGGTGGAAATTTCAGCATTGCCACAGCTTTCGAGTTCCGCCTTCACCCGGTGGGACCGCAGATGTTTTCCGGCATGATCATCAGGCCCTTTGATCAGGCGCAGGACTATCTTCGCTTTCACCGTGAGTTTGTCCGAACTCTTCCCGACGAACTCACTGTCTGGATGGTCATTCGCTATGCACCCCGCTTCCCTTCCTGCCCGCCGATGTTCACGGACGTCTCGTCGTCGCGGTGCCCTTCGTCCACCTTGGCGATCCCGCCGAGGGAGAGCGAATGATCGAACCTCTGCGGAAGTTTGGCCTTTCCCATGGAGAAGCCTTCGGGCTCCACAAGTTTGCGGACTGGCAAACGGCTTTCGATGGACTGAACGCTCCGGGGGTGCGCAACTATTGGAAATCGCACTATCTCGCGGACCTCGATGATGCCGCGATTACTGCGATCCTCGATTACGCCCAGCGGCTGCCGTCTCCCCATTGCGAGATTTTCATTCCGCATATGGAGGGCGCAGTGCGCAATGTGTCCGCGCTCGAGACGGCGTATCCGCATCGCGGAGCGCCCTTCGTGCTCAACATCCATGCGCGTTGGGAATCCGCTGAAGAGAACGAGGCCTGCATGGCTTGGGCGCGCGGTCTTTTCGATGCGACACGCGGGTCCTCCACGGGCGGGGTCTACGTCAACTTTCTCAGCGATGAGGGCGAAGCTCGCGTGCGTGCTGCCTACCCGGGAGGCACGTTCGAGCGCCTGGCGCGGATCAAGTGCCAGTACGACCCCGATAACTTTTTCCGTCTGAATCAGAACATTCGCCCTTCCGTTCAGCCGCACGAAGCGGCGACGGCCGGCGCACCGGTCTGAGAGTCTGGGGAGCGCACGCGTCCTCGCGTGCATTTTCCGGCGTCCCGCCGGAAAGCTTGTTCGGCGAGACGCCGAACGCCACACGCGGGGACGCGTATGCTCCCCACCTCCCCGTCGCCGAGGGTTCGTCAGGCAGTGGTCGTTTCGAGTGGGCGCTTGTGCTTGAAGCGCAGCAGGAAGCTGCCTTGCCCGAGGACTCGTCGTATTTTATCGTGGTGGCGGAGCCATCCATGCGTTGGGCTTTGCGGCCAGCCGG
>DASTFP010000073.1:0-3149 GCA_035719865.1 Terrimicrobiaceae bacterium
ATTTGCCATTCGGCATCCCGGTAAGGTCTGGGCCTTGGTGTTGGTTTCTCCGTTGACAACAAGATTCGACTCGGGCGGAGCCCCAGAGGGGATCGAACCTGGAAGGCTCTTGCTCGACGGATTGAGGGGCGACGTCGGGTCCTGGCTTTTCGTTCTGGCGTCAGAAAGGGATCCGCGGGGAGCGCTTTCGCGGTTGCTTGATGCCGAGAATAAGGGCGCGGGTCAGCATGAATCGTTGATCGCGGACATTCTTAGCGATTCGGATCAGGTCGAATGGTTCAGGAGCCTTATCGGGACGTTTGCGCCGCTGAGCGTCAGAAAGGCGGGTCTCCTCAATGACCTCGTGCAGGGCCGCTCGATCCCTGGCCCTCCCTTGGAACAGATTACCTCGCCGACGCTCATTGTGCATGGAACGGCCGACCGGTGCGTGCCCTTTGCCGCAGCGGAGGCGGCCGCTCGCAGGATCCCCGGTTCGCTGCTACTTCCCGTCGAGGGAGCTGGACACCTTGTTGAGATTGGCCCATGGGCTTCGGAAGTGCAGAGACGCGTCGGCGAATTCCTTGGACAGCATGCCCGAAGAGGATCCCAACCCTGAATCGGCTGACGACGATGGATATTCTCGAGCGAAGAACGCAAGGACGGCCCTGTGGAATGAACTGGATCTCCCCGTCCCTCGCCGCGGAGTTTGCGACACTGGGAACGGACGCATACAGAATTGCGGACGGCGAGGAATGTCGCATCGAAAGGTATGGCGATGGCGCGATCATCTCGCATGCCGCCGAGTCGCTTCCCTGGGGCGTTGCGGAAGCGCTTTTCAAATGGGGTAAACGAGCAAAAGCAGGGCTCGAAGGGGTCTACGCTCGCCGCCTGGTTACCGCTCCCGGCAGAAGCGATACGCCACGCTCTCTGGGACGCCCTTCTCACCAGCACACCTGTATTGCCCACGAAGAGGGGCTTTGCTATGAGATCGACTTTCTGGCCGGCTATTCCTGCGGCTTATTTCTCGATCAACGGGCAAACCGGAGGAAGTTGCGAGTCACGAAAGCCGAAAGAATCCTCAACCTTTTTTCTTACACCTGTTCGTTCTCGGTTGCCGCAGCTGTGGGCGGAGCACAGACACTAAGCATTGATGTTTCGAAGGCGGCGCTGGATCGCGGGCGCCGCAACTTCGCGCTTAACGCACTTCCTCTCGAAGGACATCGCTTCATGGCAGATGATGCCTTTGATGTTCTGCCCCGCCTTGCTCGCCGGGGAGAGAAGTTCGAGGCGATCGTTGTTGATCCGCCGACGTTTTCGAGGGGACGCAATGGCCGGCTCTTTCGCGCGGAAAGGGATTACGGACGCCTGATCGAGCTGGCATTTGCCTGCGCGGTCCGCGGCGGCGTGATTCTCCTTTCGACAAACTGCTCGCAGCTGGATCGGTCATGGTTGGAGACGCTCGGCAAAAATCACGTTCCGGTTCCCGTAACTTTCTTCGCCACCCGGGCCCTGCCGGACATCCCAACCCGGCATGGTGCTGCGACAGTGTGGATGCAAGTGTAAGCGAGGAGCACCCGGTTAGGCAGACTTATTGCGTTGGGTGAACCTGTTGCTCGAGTTCCACGGGATTCGTCAACGTGCCGATTTTTTCGATCTCGATGGACACGCTATCGCCGGGTTTGAGCCACCGAGGTGGTTCCGCTGCCATTCCCACGCCATGCGGGGTTCCGGTGAGAATCGTCGTTCCCGCAAGGAGCGTCGTGCTGCCGCTGAGAAATTCAATTAAGGAGGGAACATCAAAGATCATGTCATTGGTGTTCCAGTCCTGGACGGTAATCCCGTTCACGACGGTGCGGATGGCGAGGGTATTGGGATCGGGAATCTCGTCGGGAGTTACAAGGCATGGGCCAAGCGGGCAAAATGAGTCGAACGACTTTCCGCGGCTCCATTGACCGCCTCCCCTCTTCTTTTGCCAATCCCGCGCGCTCACATCGTTGGCGCATGTGTAGCCGAGCACAAAGTCCAAGGCCTGCTGGCGCGAGACGTTCTTGCATGATCGCCCGATCACGACAGCAAGCTCGCATTCGTAATCGACCTGCTCGCTGGCAAGATGCGTTGGAATAAGTATCGGATCGCCCGGATTCTGAAGGCTGTTCAGGCCTTTACCGAACAGAACCGGAAATTCGGGAATCTTGGCTTTGGTCTCTTCGGCATGCCGGCGGTAGTTGAGTCCGATTCCGAGAATCTGAGCCGGCACCAATGGTGCGAGAAGCTTGCTTATCCGGGCGGGACGATTCGTGACCTTCAGCTGCGAAAACAGCGCGCCGGCAAGTTCAATGGCCGTCCCGTCCGCTTCCTGCGCCCCATAATGTTCGTTTCCACCAGTGTCCAGGTAACGAATGATTTTCATGATCCTGGCTCCGAGCCTCGCGCTCTTTCGAGGGATCGTCCAGTCAATGGTCGGCGTCGGACGAACCATCGAGAGCCCAAAAAAGACTGCACCGTGCGACCGGTCCGGCAAAAAAGCTCAGAAATTTTCATGGAGGAGTGAGGCTGCCCTGGCGCAGAATGCTCCAAGCAAGCCATTTCTTCCCCGAATGAAAACGCACACTGTCACCTTGATTCCCGGCGATGGGGTCGGTCCGGAGATCGCCGATGCTGTTGTCCAGATCTTCGAAGCTGCCAAAGCGCCCATAAAGTGGGAGCGGCAGATCGTCAGCACCGAGTCGGTTGAGCCTGGCGGGCAGCTCATTTCCGAGGAGGCCCTGGCTTCGATCCGCAAGAACACCGTCGCGCTCAAAGGTCCACTGGCGACGCCGATCGGGACCGGCCACGTTTCGCTCAATCTCACCCTGCGCAAGGCGTTTCAACTCTATGCGAACCTCCGGCCCTGCCGGAGCATCGCCGGGTTGAAGACGCGTTACGACAACGTGGACGTCGTGGTAGTTCGCGAAAACACCGAGGGCGAATACTCGGGACTCGAGCACGAGGTCGTGCCTGGCGTCGTCGAGTCGCTCAAGGTCATCACGCGCGCGGCGTCGATTCGAATCGCAGAGTTCGCTTTCTACTATGCTGCGACGCAGAATCGCCGCAAAGTCTCCGCCATCCACAAGGCGAATATCATGAAGCGGAGCGACGGGCTCTTTCTGAACTGCTGCCGCGAGGTGGCG
>DASTFP010000074.1:0-8773 GCA_035719865.1 Terrimicrobiaceae bacterium
CCATGATCGGGCCCAGTGCAATTAATCCCATTGATGCTCCGCGCGCTCTCAAGATCCTGGCTCGAATCCTTGCGCTGTCCGAAGAGCGGGTTCGAGCATCGCTGGACGACGTTTTCGGCGAATTCGGAAACCGTCACCAGAGGATTCGTGATATCTTCGCGCTACGATTCGAGCAGGTGCAGGGCTATCTCCCGACGGACCAACCGCTATCGGAAGAACGTCAACTGCTGATCGGTTCATATTTCACCAGCGAGTATTCGCTTGAAAGCGCCGCTCTCTTTAACCCTTGCATCATCCCTCATCCGGACCAGTCAAACAGGGCGGAAGACTCTGTCCGCGTCATCCTGAGCCTTCGGGCAACTGGCGAAGGTCATATCTCCTCGATTACTTTCCGATCGGGTTTGGTGGATCGGGACGCTCAGATCCATCTTGATTCGGCCTCGCGCTACGTAACGGAGCCCAGGCCGATCCCCTCTGCGGCCTACGAACGCGAACTCTTTCTGCGCAAGCTAATCGAACTGAGCCTCGGCACAGATTTTGCGCGGCTGGTTGTTAACTCGCTTGGAGAAAAATTCACCCTCGATCAACTCCGATCCGAAGTCGAGGCTCGCAAGCGATACCATCACGATCCTGAAGCCCCAATCGTCGGCGCAAAAATGATTCACCTGGCGCGCTCGAACTGTGAGATCGCCTTCGGGCCCGACCAGCCGATTTCAGAGCGGATAATCTTCCCTTTCTCACCGAGCCAAAGCAACGGAATTGAAGACGCGCGGTTTGTCCGCTTTCAAGACGGAGACTCGCCGCCGATCTATTATGCGACCTACACGGCATACGACGGCCGAACCGTCCTTCCCCAGCTTTTGGAAACTGAGGATTTTCTCCATTTCAAGGTTTGCACGCTCAACGGCCCCGCAGTGCAGAACAAGGGGATGGCCCTGTTTCCCAGAAAGATTGATGGGCTCTACTGCATGCTCTCCCGTCAAGACAACGAGAACATTCACGTGATGTTTTCGGAACACCCGCACTTCTGGTATGACTCGCGAATAATTATGCGCCCCGCCGAACCTTGGGAGTTCGTCCAGCTTGGGAACTGCGGGTCGCCGATCGAAACCGACGCCGGTTGGCTGGTGCTGACGCATGGCGTCGGCGCAATGCGCAAATACTGCATCGGCGCGATTCTGCTGGACCGCGATGATCCGAGCCGCGTCATCGGGCGGCTTCGCGAGCCCTTAATCAAGCCCGAGTCCCACGAGCGTGAGGGTTATGTGCCGAACGTCGTCTACACGTGTGGAGGAATGATTCATTGCGGGCAACTCATCCTTCCCTACGCAGTGTCAGATTCGGCCACTTCGTTTGCCATTATCACGTTGGACGGGTTGATCGCCTCCATGCTCGGTTAGCGGCCTCGCGCGCAGGTGCAGCAGTTCCCGCGTGCATCGAATCCCTTCATTTATATACTTCCCTGAGAATGCCCATCTACGAATTTTATTCGCCGGATACCAATCGCATTTACAGTTTTTTCGCGAGGAGCCTGGCCCAGGGGCAACTGACGCCGCGTTGTCCCGACAACCCTAAAGCGCGCATGGAGCGAATGGTTTCCCATTTCGCGGTGACTGGTCGCGCCAAGGAGAAATCTGATACCTCCGCGGAAACGGACAGCCTGGATCCTCGCATGGAGCGGGTGATGGCAGAGATGGAGAGCGAAATGTCTTCGATGAATGAAGACAACCCCGATCCGCGTCAACTGGGGCGCTTGATGCGCAAGATGACAGAAGCGACAGGCCAGAAAATGCCCGAGGCGATGGAGCAGATGATTCAACGACTCGAACGGGGCGAGGATCCGGAGAAACTCGAGGAGGAGTTTGGCGATTCGCTCGAGAACCTTGGTGATGAGTTTCCTGAAGGCGAGGCTGGCGAAGACAGGCCTGCCCTCTCAAGATCGACGCGCAAGCTGCCGACCCGGGACCCGGCCCTTTACGAGATGAGCGATTACCTTTAAGGGCAATATTTCACATCGGTGTAGGGGCGCCCGCGTTGTGGATCGATGAGCTCGTAGCCCGTTTCGACTTCGGTCTTGCCCATGAGAATCTGAATTCAAACCACGAGTTGATATCCGGCCAATTCAAAATGCCGGTCGAAAGTGAAGGCGTCAGGGATGTGATGGCGACGCATAAGGGCGAAGCTGAGGCAGTCCACGAAACCGATGGGATGTTCGGCGAACTTTTCCATGAGCGCGAGTGCTGCTGTCTCGTCGGATGCATCGGGGCGAAGAATGAACAGGCTTTCCCATCCCAAGATCTGCCGTCCGGCGCGGATGGCCGTCGCCGGACTGACCTCCCTTGTCAGAAAGGTGATGGTCTCGTAAAGCACCGGACCGCTCGTCGCCAAGCGCGCTCTTTCTTTCTGAAGCTTACGAAAGATTCCGGCGCCCTTTTGATAATATTGATCCCGCTTGCTGAATTGCGCGACCCACGCGCCGGTATCAACGAAGATCATGCGCGGGATTTTCTTGCGTGATGGCCGTGAGGATCATCGTAGATATATTTGTCGTGGTAGAGAGCCCCATCCACCGGACCTCCGTCCTCCGCAACAAATACCGGCCACGCTTCATCTGGAGGGAAGGATTCCCGCACCCTTGAAGAGGCAATCCGATCCACCGGAATCACCTCGACCTTGCGCAGGGAAATGATGTCGGCGCCGCTCACGATACCGATTTCTTCCCCGGACGCGGCGCGCTTGAGGTAGTGCCCGAGCTGGCGCTTGGCTTCGGTGATGGTGATGGTCTTCATGCAGAGGACTCTAACGCGCAACGCTTCACGGGGCAAGACTTTTGAGAGTCTCTAAAAATGACTTCCAAGCCTCTGCGACGATCGCAACGCTCCTGCGAGGCTGCGGGCCGTGGCGATGGTATCGATGTCGCGAACGCTTTTGTCCCAGCGAACGCGCTTGATGCGCGGGAACCGCAGGGCCAGCCCACTGGCATGACGACTACTTTCCTGAATCGAATCAAAGGCAACCTCAATCACGATCACCGGTTCAACCTCGATCTTGTTGCCTCGCCGCGAGACGGCAAGCTTGAGAAACCTCGCCGTTAGATCATCGATTTCCGCGTCGGTGAGACCTGAATAAGCCTTGCCGATTGGCAGTAAGGCGCCCGTAGCTTCGTCACGGACGGCGAACGTATAGTCACTGAGCACCTTGCTCCGCCGACCATGTCCGTATTCGACGGCGACCACGGCCACATCCAGCGTTGCGAAGTCCTTTTTCAGTTTGATCCAGGATAGACCGCGCCTCCCGGGCGTGTAAAAGCTGGCGGGATCTTTGGCTACCAAACCCTCGTTTCCACGCTGCCTCGCGGCCAGAAAGACTGCTTCGATCTCCTCCGAGCTAAGGGCGCGAGAGAGTTGGGCGCGAATCAGCGGCTCTTTAAGAATCATACCTTCAAGAAGGCGCCGGCGTTCGCCAAGGGGCGTCTTTAGGAGCGAGACGTCGTCCAGAAGCAGGAGATCGAAAATCACAAAGGCGACGGGAATCTGCTTTCCAAGGAAAAGGTCGGGCTCGCGGCGTCCGAGCCGTTTCTGCAGCTCGAAGAATGGCAACGCGCGGCCGGCATCCCAGGCGAGAACTTCTCCGTCGAACACGGCGTTGCGATCAAGCTGGCGAGCCGCCACGGCGATTTCGGGAAAAGTGTCTGTGATGTTGCGAAGGTCGCGGGAGAACATTTGAGAGCGGCCTGCCGCGCAATGGATCTGCGCGCGAATCCCGTCGAGTTTGTCCTCAATCCAAACGGCTCCGCTTCCGCCGAGCCGGGCCCAAACCGCGCCGCTGTCGGGCTCGGGACTCGCGAGCATGCATCGCACGGGCTGAAACAAGGTCAACTCCGCCTCAAAAAGGCGACCTTCGCGGGCCAGCAGCGCCGTCCGCCCGATGTCCCCGAGGAGCATGTGCGCCTCCCTGACCGCGGCGAATTCCTGATCAAAGGCTCTGGCGATGGCATCCTCGAGGAGGCCCTCCTTTAGGCCGATGCGGAGATCTCCGGTCACAATCCGGACCAGGTAGCCGGAGGCTGCAGGGGGAAGGGCTCCGAAGGCTCCTGAGAGGATCTCCGTTTTGAGGACCGGGCCGCGCGCCGCGCGCAGCGTCTGAATAATTTCGCCGATTTCCGCGATGGTGAGCGCGCGGTCTCCGGGTTTGGTTCGCATCGCCTCCTCGGCGGTCATCCCGCTGTCGTTGTGCTTGCGAGCAATCGTGCGGAGTTCGTTCTCGGAGAGTCCGCTTGCCGAAAGGAGAGCGCGCCAAATTACAGCTCCGCCCAGATTAAGCGGATGAGGATCGCGTTGAGCAAAAGGGCGTCCGGTCAGCCAGACGGCGGCCAGCGGAAGATCCCTCTCTTCGAGCGAGCAAAGGTATTCGGCAAGCCTGCGGACCTTCTCCAGTTTTCCCGTTGACTCGCGGACAGCCTGGCACACCTGGCAAAACCGGTTGAAACCAACGTCTTCGCCCGGCCCAGCGGGATCGGGAGAGAACCTTACCGCAGCCGGTGAAGCGGGCATCGAAATGGAAAACTCAAGTTGATTTGCTCCGGTAAGGGACCAGGCCTCGACACCCCGCTCGCGGAGATCACGCGCAAACTCCTGTGCGAATCCATGAAGGGTAAGAACACGATCGGGATGCACGGCTTGCACATATTGAATAAGATCGCCGTAGTCAGCGTGGTCCGAAAGAGGAAACGCGGCATCCACCTGAAGCCGGTGAACCGCTCCGGAATCCATCGCCCATCCGGTAAGCGCGGCCACGCGGCACCGAAGGCTGCGCAGAACTCTCGAGCCATTCACGCTTGGGGGACAAATAAGCACGTGCCCGGCGGCAGTCGCCGCTTCAAGTTCCGTGTAAGGTGGGAAGACGATGCCAAATTCCTCGTAAACCCTGGCCATCCTGGCAATGGAGGCGTGGACCATGACCGGAAGCTTCACGCCTTGAAGAGCGGCAAGAATCTCCTGCGCCTTGCCGAGCGCATAACCGAGGAGCACGGGCGTTTCTCCATCCTCCAGCGCCTCCAGGCAAAACTTCACCACGGCTTCGAGTGTCTGGCTGACAGGGGGGAACTGATAACGCGGCAGGCCATATGTTGTCTCCATGACAAGAGTTTCTGCGTGAGTCGCGACCGCGCCTTCGGAGGATAGCCCTTTCCGCAGCTTGAAATCCCCGGTGTAAAGGAGATCGCCCCGGGCGGACTCGTAGAACAACTGCGCGGATCCCAGAACATGACCCGCGGGAAGCAGCTTTACGGACCAGCCATCGAAGGTCCTGATCTCGCCGAAGTCCAGGGTTTCAAAGGTGCGGGCGTCCAAACCGAGTCGCACCTGCATCAAGCGCGCAGTGGCGGGTGAGGAAAGAATGCGCCTGTGAAGTCCAGTATGATCGCTATGCGCATGAGAAACAAAGGCCAGATCGCGCGGATCGCGGGCATCAAGCCAAAGTCCAGCTTCCGGCAAATGGACACCCCGCTGATATTCGGCGACAACCATTTCGGCCTCAGGCCATCATTTCCGCCTGCGGGCAACTGGAAAATCAGGCCGCAGCCACGCCGAAGCGAGAAACCCGAAACCAATAAGCAGGAGGAAAATCGAAAGGAATTGCCCGCGCGTGAATGGCCCCGTGAGCGGAGCGTCCGGCTCTCGAAAGAGCTCGACGATCATTCGCAAGATCGCATAGCCGACAAAAAAAACCCCCGTGAGAACACCGTTTCGGAGCCGGAAGCGTGTGCGCAGAACCCAAAGGATCGCGAAGAGGACCAACCCTTCGAGCGCAGCCTCATACAATTGCGAGGGATGACGCGGGGACAGTGTGCCGGCCAGTTGAGCCTTGAGCTCGGTGGAGTGGCGAACATTTTCGATCACGTCGTCGACGCCGATCCATTCGGGATTGATTGTGGCCGCTTCGCTGAGAGCAAGCTGCACTGTTTCAGGCGGCGCCTCGTAGAGTTCCTTCGGAAACTGCACTGCCCATGGCACGCTGGCGACGCGCCCGTAAAGCTCTCCGTTGATAAAGTTCGCCAGGCGACCGAGAAAGAGGCCCAGGGGCGCGGCGACCACCAGATTGTCGCCAATGTTTCGCCAGGAGATCTTGTGCCGGAAGGAATACCATAGCGCGTAGAGGGTGAGCCCGAGGATACCGCCATGAGCGGACATTCCGCCGTCCATAACCCGAAAGAAAATGAGCGGGTTGCTCAGGAATTCTTGCAGGTCGTAAAAGATCATGTAGCCAAGGCGCCCGCCAATCAGCACCCCGAAGATCGCGCCCCCCACAATGAAATCCGAAACCTTCTGCGGAGGGATGTCACAATAGCAAAGTTGCGAGAGGCGCCTGATGATGACTATCCCGATAAAAAAAGATGCCACATATGCGAGCCCGTACCACCGGACGCCGTAATTCTCGCTGAAGCGCAGAACGAAGGGACTCAGGTCATGGATATAGTAGGCAAGCATGAGCGGGAGACTCTCACCGCTGGAGGCCATTGTCTCAATCTTCAAATTGTCCCGGATTGACAGCCTGCCACGGAAACGGTTTACCTTTCGGGCGTGAAATCACCCCTCCTCGTTATCGCTGGCGCGGCAGGAGCGGTCCTCCTGACGTCATGCACGACATTGGAGGACCGGGCGGACCTTTACTCGCCAAGGAATTATTATGCAAACGGTCCCTACACCCGGATGCTGCATGGGGGAATTCCCAAGGTGACGACCGTGTTTGTCCAGGCCTCCGCGACCAGATCCGAGGAGCCCTATGTCGGCGGCAAATAGCGCTGGCGGCCGCGCTGCCTGATCATTCGACGGTCACGCTTTTCGCGAGATTGCGCGGCTTGTCCACGTCGCACCCCAATTCGACCGCAATGTGGTAGGCGAGGAACTGCAGGGGAATGACCGTGAGGATCGGCAGGAGATAATCCGGAGCGGCGGGGATGAGAATGACGTCATCGGCAACTTTGGTTAATGACCGATCGCCTTCGGTTCCTATTGCGATCACGGGCCCTTTGCGCGCCTTGACCTCCTGAATGTTGCTTAGATTCTTCTCAAAAACCGCGTCGTGCGGGGCGATGAAAACCGAGGGCGTCTCTTCGTTTATCAAGGCGATCACGCCGTGCTTGAGCTCGGCGCTCGGATACCCCGACGCCGCGATGTAGCTGATCTCCTTGAGCTTTAGAGCGCCCTCGAGGGCAATTGGGTAATTGGCCTGACGGCCCATGAAGAGGAAATTCTTGGCGCCGGCATATTTTCTTGCGATGACCGCCACCTGGCTGTCGAGTTCAAGCGCCCTTGCAACCTTGTCGGGCAACTTCTCGAGCTCAGCGATGATGTCGAGGCCCTCCGCATAGGAAAGGTAGCGAATCCGCCCGAGCAAGAGAGCGAGGAGTGTCACGACGGTGAGTTGCGACGTGAAGGACTTGGTTGCCGCCACCCCGATCTCCGGACCGGCGTGCATGTAGACGCCTCCGTCGCTTTCGCGGGCTATGGTGCTCGCCACGTTGTTGCAGACTCCGAGGGTGCGGTGGCCCTTGCGCTGGCTTTCGCGCAGCGCCGCCAGCGTATCGGCCGTCTCCCCACTCTGGCTGATCACGAAGACGAGCGTGTCACGCGTCATCGGCAGGTTGCGATAGCGCAACTCGCTCGCAAATTCGCATTCTACAGGGATGTGCGCGAGGGATTCGATGAGGTACTCGCCGACCATCGCGGCGTGAAAGGCGGTGCCGCAGCCGCTCAAAACGATTCGCTCGACCTGGCGAAGTTCGGCGTTGCTCATCTCCAGACCGCCGAGCTTGGCAGTCGCCTCCTCGATGGAAAGGCGTCCGCGCATGGCGTCGCGCACGGTGTTCGGCTGCTCGAAGATCTCCTTGAGCATGAAATGGGGGAACTTGCCCTTGTCCACATCTTCCGCCAGAAACTCGACCTTGCTGACCTGGAAGCTCGCATCGGAGCCTGCGAGGGTGGAAATATCGAACCCATCGGTTCTAAGGGCGACGATTTCGTAATCGTTGAGATAAACAGCCTCGCGCGTGTGCGCGACGATCGCAGAGACATCGCTCGCCAGGAAATGCTCTCCCTTCCCCACGCCGAGCACGAGCGGACTCCCGCGCCGTGCGCCGACCAGCACACCGGGAACGTCGGCGTGAATCACGGCGATGCCATAGGTGCCGATGACTTGCCGCAGCGATTCCCGCACGGCTTCAACAAACGCGGCCTGCGTCTTATCGCTGCGCCGATCAAAATTCGCCCCGATGAGGTGAGCGAGCACCTCCGTGTCGGTTTGGGATTGGAAAGCGTGTCCTTTCTCTTCGAGTTGAGCCCGAAGCGAGAGGTAGTTTTCGATGACGCCGTTGTGCACGAGCCCCAGGCGCCGGGCTTGGTCGAAATGAGGGTGGGCGTTTTCGTTCGTGACTGCGCCATGAGTGGCCCAGCGCGTGTGACTGATGCCTAGATTGCCATGCGGAGGATTTTCCGAGATCACTTTCGAAAGATTGGCGATCCGTCCCACCGACTTTCGCACTTCGATCCCTTCCCCATTGAGGGTCGCGATGCCCGCGGAATCATACCCGCGATACTCAAGACGGCGCAAGCCATCGAGCAAGATAGGAACGGCGTCCGCCCCTCCGACGTATCCAACAATGCCACACATGGAATTTTGAATCGTGACAATTCCAGGGATGGCGGGCAAGATTCAAATCACGCTTATGAGCGCGCTTCCCCTGATCCTACCCACCAACCGCACCCTAGCCATC
>DASTFP010000075.1:0-13238 GCA_035719865.1 Terrimicrobiaceae bacterium
GAGCACCTTCACATTGCCTCCCTTGACACGGACAGCAGCTCCCAGGGCTTCAAAGCCGCGCAGGTGCAAATCGATGGGCCGGTCACCAATGACGCATCCGCCCGGCAGGGACACAGTGGCTTCCTTTTCCCGGCCAAGCAACGGGCCAAGGACGCAGACCGAAGCGCGCATCTTCCGCACGATGTCGTAAGGGGCCTCAGTGACGACACTTTCTGCTCTGACGGTTACCGTGCCGCTGGCACGCTCCACTTCGCAACCAAGCTCACTAAGGATCGTGAGCATGTAGTGAATATCGCTAAGGTCGGGAACCCTTGAAATCACGCAGGGCTCCTTCGTCAAGAGCGTCGCCGCAAGGATGGGAAGGGCGGAATTCTTCGAACCGCTGATGCGGACGGACCCGCTCAGCGGATAACCCCCGTGCACGATTATCTTATCCATAGCCGGTCAAATAAATTTCTAGACCCTCCCCGACACGGTGTCGCGAAAATTCTCGCGGTGTTTTCCTCCTCAGCCCTCGCCTTGGGGTTGCCGCGGAGACGCTGCCGTGATGAAGCGCGCGATCTGCTGATAGTCCTTGTGCGCGCGGATGTCGCGATAGGCGCGCGACGCAAGGAGCCCGGTCACTTCGACCGCGTGGTCTTGCCCGACCTCCATCGCCAGCACTCCCCCCGGCGCGAGGCGTGCGGGAGATGCTTCGATGAGTCTTCGGATAAGGAAAAGACCGTCGGGACCTCCATCAAGGGCACGGAGGGGATCGTGCTGAACCTCGCGCTGCACACTCGCAAGCTCCGTCGAGGCCACGTACGGCAGGTTGGCGACAATCCAGTCGAAGCGTTTCCTGTCAGGCGGAAAGAGATCCGCTTGGTGAAAGGCGATCCGTTCACCCACCGAGTGCCGCGCGGCGTTTTCCTTCGCGAGACAAAGGGCTTCGGCCGAAAGGTCTGTCGCGGTTACGCGGGCATGGGGAAGTTGCAAAGCCAAGGTGATTGCGATGACACCCGAGCCCGTGCCGACATCGAGGAGGCTTAGCCTGGCGTCGTGGCGCCGCGAGTATTCAATAATCAGCTCGACGAGTTGCTCGGTCTCGGGACGCGGAACGAGAGCCCGGCCGTCGCTGAGGAATGACCTCCCGAAAAACTCCGCCGTGCCGAGCAAGTGTTGAAGGGGTTTGCCGGCGCCGCGATCGCGAATCAGATCCCGGAGCGGAGCTCTTTCGGAATCGGAAAGGGGTCGGTCAAACTCGAGATAAAGATCGAGGCGTCGCTTGCGAAGAACATGCGCCAGCAGATGCTCCGCGTTGAGCCGCGGACTTTCCACCCCGTGGTCCTTGAGATAGCCGGTCGCGGCGGTTAGGACCTCGAGGACGGTCATTCCCAGGTTGGTGGATGAGAGTCGAGAGTTGATGAGAGGTTCAACGAGTGGGACTCAAGAGCGCTCAACCACGGGGCATCAGGCGACGTTCGCTTCCTTGAGTCTTTGCGCCATGTCACTGGTTTGCAAGCTGTCGATCATTTCGTCGATATCACCTTCAATGAAGCGATCGAGATTGTAGAGCGTCAAACTGATACGGTGGTCGGTCACGCGATTCTGCGGAAAATTGTACGTGCGGATTTTTTCCTCGCGTCCGCCACCGCCGATAAGGCTCTTTCGATGGGCGGAGTATTTCTCCTCTTCTTCGCGCCGTTTGTCCTCGAGGAGTCGGGCTCGCATGATTTGGAGAGCGCGCTCCTTGTTCTGCTGTTGGCTCCGGCCGTCCTGGCAACGGACGATGCGTCCGGTCGGTATATGAAGGATCTGCACGGCGGAGTCTGTGGTATTGACCCCTTGTCCGCCGGGCCCCCCGGCGCGGCACACCTCAATGCGCAGGTCTTCCATCTTGAGCTCGATATCGACTTCCTCCGCCTCGGGCAGAACGGCAACAGTTGCCGTGGACGTATGGATGCGCCCCTGGGCTTCGGTGGCGGGAACACGCTGAACGCGATGGACGCCGGATTCGTAGCGCATCCTGCGAAAGACCGAATCCCCCGAGAGCCGGAACACGATTTCCTTCAACCCGCCGAGATCGGCTTCGCTAGAGTCCAGCGCCTCAACCTTCCAGCCATGAGCCTCCGCAAACCGGCAATACATGCGATACAAGTCGGCTGCGAAAAGCGCGGCTTCCGTTCCGCCGGTTCCGGCGCGAATCTCCACGATCGCGTCGCGATCTTCGCCGGGTTCCGGCGGCAGGAGGGCAATCTGGAGGTCCTTTTCGAGTTCGGGTAGGCGTCTTTCCAGGTTTGGTAATTCCGCTACGGCCAACTCGGCCATCTCAGCGTCGTCGCCCGTCGCGAGCGTTCGGCTCTCCTCAAGTTCCCTCCCGGTCTTCTCGTAGTCCTTCCAAAGAGCCATAAGCTCCTTGAGCCGCGCGTGCTCGCGGAGAATCTGCCGGGCGCGGGGGGCATTCTCAAAAAGCATCGCGCCGCCGATTTCGTCTTCGAGTTCTTCGAAGCGGCGTCGCTTCCTCTCTATCAGGACGGAGAAATCCATGCTTCTTTTTGGCCCATAAAGGCGAAACGGTGACGGCGCGCGGGCGCAATCACCGTTTCGCGGCGTAAAGGGAATCTAAGCCTTTTTTGCGGGTTTGACAGCGCGTGTCGCGCGCACGGTTCCATACCGGCGCTTGAATTTGTCCACGCGCCCGGCGGTATCGATGAATTTCTGTTCGCCGGTGAAAAAGGGGTGGCATGCCGCGCAGATGCCGATTTTGATGTTGTCGCGGGTCGAGCGCGTGCGATACGTCGCACCGCAGGCACAAACGATGATGGTCTCGACGTAGTTGGGATGGATCTCGGACTTCATTTCTGTGAAAACTTTTCAAGCTAGCAAGGAAGAGCTGTCGTGCAATCACGAAAACAATCCCATCCTCTGGCGCTGGGAGCAAGTTGCGTCCGCCAGAGGGCGGGAGCCGGCGATCTTCGCATCCGACGGGAGCGTTCTCCGGACGTTTGCCAGCATTGACGAGGAGGCCAGGCGATGGACAGAGAGGCTGAGCGACAAGAACGGCGGGGCGGTCTGCTTGCAGACCGGCAATTGTGCCGCGTGGCCTGCTCTCCTGCTCGCGGCGTGGCGAGCCGACCGGCCGGTTCTTCCAATGGAGGGAGCGGTGCCGGCTGACCATCGGAGACGCTTGGAGCAGCTTTGTGGGGTCGGTTTGCTTTTGGTTGGACGGGAGCAGGAAATTGAGCTCGTTCGCACGCCATCCCCACCGGGGGCGGCGAGCGTGCAGAGCGATTTGCTGAAAGTGACATCTGGAACCACCACTGAACCGCGGGTGATTCGTTTCAGCGCTGCGCAGTTGCTGGCTGATTGCGACAACGTCTGCGACACCATGGGCTTGGGAGCAGATGATTGCAATTATGGGGTTATCTCGTTTGCGCATTCGTATGGCTTTAGCAACCTGATTGCGCCGCTGCTCTGCCGCGGCATTCGGCTTGTGGCCGCCTGGGATGCCATGCCCCGCGCTCTTGTTGATGGTTTGTCTTCCAGGAAGGCGACCGTATTCCCCGCGGTTCCGGCTCTTTTCCGGGCGCTCGGAGAGCTTCGGGGAGTGGAAAGCCCTCTGCGCCTGTGTATTTCTGCGGGCGCGCCGCTTGCCCGGGACGTTGCGAGGAAGTTCTTTGATGGCTGGAGACTAAAGATTCATTCCTTTTATGGGGCTTCAGAGTGCGGCGGAATTTGCTACGATTCCAGTGAATCACCAGAAGTCAGGGAGGGCTATGTCGGTCTACCCTTGAGGAACGTCGAAGTTCGAATGGAAGGCGCGGGACCATCGCAGATCGAGGTGCGGGGCAAAGCGGTCGGGTCCGGTTACCATCCAGAAGCAGATTCCGAAAACTTTAGGGACGGCATGTTCCGTCCATCCGACCTGCTGGAACTGAATACGGACGGTTACGTGATAACCGGACGGGTTTCGGACTTGATCAATGTCGGCGGCCGGAAGGTGAATCCCGGGAAGATTGAACGCGTGCTTAGAATGTCGCCGCGCGTGCGCGACGTGGTCGTGCTCGGCATCCCGTCCAGCAGCCGCGGTGAGGAAGTCGCGGCGTGGGTCGCGGGCGACGCGACCGAGGACGAACTGCGGAGGCTTTGCTTCGGGAATCTCCCCGGTTGGGAGGTACCGAGACGCTGGCTATTCTGTGAAGAAATTCCGGTCAACGAGCGGGGAAAGATCAGCCGTGCAGATCTTCGGGCACGGATGTTGTAGCGACCTTGCGTTCAAGGCTTGCCACCCATTCGCGGTACAAAAGCGGTGAAATTTCCGATGGCTTGATCTCGCTGCGGCCGCCCCAGAAGACGTTCGTGTAACCGACTGGAATCCCGACTGAATCGAGATGCCTGTCGATGGCTGCCTTGTGCTCGAGCAAGCGGTCCTTCTCCGTCCCGTGTGCGACGGCCATAATATTCACATTGTTGAATTCGGGCCCGGCCTCACGCCAATAGCAGTGGGTGAGAATCTCGTGACGCCCAACTTCTCCCCCGGTCTCGATCTCTCGCCCCTCGGGCACCGCCCAATGAAACAACGCGTTAAAACGCGTGACGCGCGTGCCAGACTGGTTGGGTTTGACGTGCTCCAGGAAAGTCGAAAACCGGCCCACAAGCTTGCGAGCCGCCAGCGATTCTGCGACGGCGAAGAACTCGTCGAGGGAGACCCCGGCCTCGGCCGCGCGAGAATCCCAGACCGGTTCCCGAATTTCGGTGACTTTGAAATCGCGCTTGAGGGCTGTGAGCACTCGCCACTCATGATCACTGAGGGCAATGGTCTCAACGACCTGCATTTTCGCGGGTAAAGCTGCCTTGTCGCCGGGATTGATCGTCCTTCGCCGCACATGGCCCACCCCCAGCGCAAAGATTCCCCTGGCTGGCATCAGGCGGTAGGCTTCTGCGCCCGTTTCCCGCAACAGCAGCCGGCAATGCGCATCGAGCGAAAATCCGGCGGGGACCTTCACCGTCGTCCAAAGCTTGTAAGCCTCGCCCGGGATCCTGGCGTCGGTCGAGCGAATGACGACGTGTCCCGAGTAGGGATCCTCCTGAAACATAAAATCAAAGGCGGCGTCCAGCTTGTCCGATGGCACCTTCCAGGCGACGAGGGCACCCGAAGCCAGGTTGGTTGCGAGCAAAGTCTGCCGGACGCGACGAATCGTTCCTGCTTCGAGCATTTCCCGGATGTGCTCGAGAACGGTCGCGAGGGGCAGCTCGGACCTGCGGGCTATTTCAGCGAAGGGATGCCGTTCGAAGCCGGCGATCTTGTCCTCGGAAATCGAAAGGATGCGCGCGTTTACCGGATCCGTGTGCTCAATTGAAACCATGGGGACATCTAATGCATTGCTTCGAGCAGTGGCGCAAGGACGTTGCGCCGCGTTCGACGGCCATTGACCTTCCGCCTCCGCGTCCGGCATCTTGCAACTCGATAATGGTCGAGAAAATCCACACCCTCCTCGTTCTGCTGGGCATCATTGGTGTCCTTGCTGTCGTGGCAGATCGAGTCCGATTTCCTTTTCCGATTCTGCTCGTCATCGCAGGGCTTTTCATTGCGCTGTTTCCGGGTCTGCCCGAGGTGAAACTCGATCCCGAAATTGTCTTCCTCATCTTCCTGCCGCCGCTGCTATTCTCCGCCGCGTGGAATTTCCCGTGGGAGGACTTTCGCTCCAACTTCCTTCCGATTTTACTTCTGGCCGTCGGTCTGGTCTTTGCCACCATTGTGTGTGTGGGTTGCGCGGCCCACGCCCTCATTCCCGGGATGGGTCTCGCGGCCGGCTTCGTGCTCGGCGCAATCGTTTCGCCGCCCGATGCGGTGGCCGCCATCGCGGTCTTGAAGAACCTCCGGGTGCCAAAACGGCTTTCCGCCATACTCGAAGGGGAAAGCCTCGTCAACGATGCGAGTGGCTTGGTGGCGTATCAATTCGCCGTAGCGGCTTTGGTGACGGGTTCTTTCTCCCTTGCTGATGCGGGATTGGATTTCGTGTGGATGTCCGTGGGCGGCGCGTTTTTTGGCCTCTTGACGGGCATGGGGGCTGCCCAACTGCATCGCCGCCTGGAGAATCCGGCTGTGGAGGTTACGCTCACGATTCTGACTCCTTATATCGCCTATCTGCCGGCGGAGAAGTTTGGGTTTTCGGGAGTGCTCGCCGTCGTCGCAGCGGGGCTCTATGTGGGCCACCGCTCGTGGGAGGCGCTCGGTCCGGAAAGCCGCTTGCAACGTGAGACCATCTGGCACCTTCTCGATTTCCTGCTGAACAGCGTCATCTTCATCCTAATCGGCCTGCAGTTCCCGTCCATCGTCGAAGGGATGAAGATTCCGGTGGGGCAGATGATCTTCATTGGCGCATCAATTTCTCTCGTCGTCATAGCAGTGCGGTTCCTTTGGGTATTCCCGATGGCCTTTCTTGAACGCTACCTCTTCCGGAGAGGTGATAAGGACTATTTGTCTTTCGGCGGACTTTTCGTGGTCTCGTGGGCGGGAATGCGAGGCGTCGTGTCGCTCGCGGCCGCACTTGCCCTTCCCTTGACGACTGCGAGCGGCGAGGCGCTCCCGCACCGTCATATCATCCTGTTTATAACGTTCTGCGTCATCTTCGTGACCCTTGTCCTGCAGGGTCTCTCGTTGCCCTGGCTGGTCCGGAGGTTGAAGGTGGAGCAAACGGATTCGGATTTTCAGAATGAAGGGGAAGCGCGGATAGTCCTTCTGGAGGAAGTGATCTTTCGAATCGATGGATTCATTAAAATAGAGGAGAAGCACGAGTATCGCGAATCTCTTGAGCGATTGCGGGATCACTATGAGGACCGTCTCAAGGCGCTCAGGCAGCGCCTTGCCCTGCCGCGTGAGGTCAATCGTTATGCGATAATTAAAGATAGAGACTTGTTACCAAAGCTTATGCATTATGCTCGCCGTCGTCTTGCCAGGATGCGGCGGCGAGGAGTCATCTCCGAGGATATCCGCCGGCGAATCGAACGTGACTTCGACGTTGAAGAGGAGCGCCTGCAGCGATTGCTGGCGCGCCTCGATCGCGAATAGCCCGGCGCGTTCCGAATTAAGCGCCATCTAGATACAGAACCGGTCGAGGAGTGAGGGAAGCGACACCCAACCTTGACTATTACATGAAGCCAAGCAAAACATGGCGCATGGCCGCGTCGATTCTGCCACGGTGGCGTAGGATTGGCCTCTGGGTTGGCGTGGCTGTCGTGGCGGTCATTCTCGTCGCCGCGGGCTCGTTCTTCGCCTATCATGCTTACTGCCGATGGCAGGCGGAGCGTTCGATCAGCCTGGCGAGATCGTTTATTGAAACGAAGAACTTCCAGGAAGGCATCGTCAGGCTGCGGGATGCGTTGCGGTATTGGCCCGACCATCTCGATGCACGCCGCACGATGGCCTCCCTGCTGGAGGCTTCCCGTTCTCCCGAAGCGCTCGAACACCGGCAAAGACTGATGGATCTGCAGCCGCAGTTCCTGGAGCCCAAGCTGGCCTACGCGCGCTCAGCCCTGCTGCTCGACAAACCCGACGACGCTGCAAAGGTTCTCGACAAATTCAAAGGCGCGAATCGCAAGAGCTCGCAATTCCTGGAACTCCGCGCGGACTTGTTTCTGGCCCGCGGGCGTCCCGATCTTGCTCTCGAGGCCTATCGGGAGCTAGTGGAGTTGCACCCGGAAGATCGGGGGATTCAGGTCAAGCTCACGGCTCTCCAGTTGCAAACGGGAATCGAACAGGATCGTGATGCAGCCCGCAAGGCCTTGGAGTCTCTCTCGTCCGATGAGGAATTCGGTTTGATTGCTCTTCGGGCACTCGCCCGGGATGCACTGAGGCGCCAAGACTATCCCGGAGCCCTTGCGTGGTCTGAACAAGCCTGCGCGAAACCCTCCGCCGAATTTTCCGATCGGTTGCTGCGGCTGCAGACGCTGTTTGTCGCCAAGTCTCCCGGGTATGATGCATTGAATTCCGATCTTGAGAAGAGCGCGTTCGAAGATCCCCAGTTGGCGCTGGAACTCGGACGATGGAAGGTCAATGCGGCGGGTCCCCTGATTGCCGCTGCCTGGCTGGAGAGCGCTCCGGATCGCGTGCGGAGCGAACCGGACCTGAGCATCCTGCTCGCGGAGTGCTACAGCGATCTCAATCGCTGGAATGACCTTGAGACTCTTGCCCTTAATGGCGCGTGGCAGGAGTTCGAGTCCCTTCGCCTTGCGTATCTTGCGCGTGCGCTGGCGGGCCAGGGGAACTCCAGCAAGTCCGCCCAAATGTGGGAACTCGCGGTGGCGGGGGCGGAGAAGCACCCCGCGCTACTCAGCCGTCTGCTGGCCATCGCGCGAGCCGACAAGAGGGACGTGCGCCAAGTGCTTTGGATCATTGCAGAGAGCGATGATCGCAACGTCTTCGCCAGGCGAGAACTGTACCAAGCCTACTGGCAGGAACGCAACGCGGATGGGATGCTTCGGATGATGGAAATCATCCTTCGGGAGAATCCAAACGACCGCGCCGCGAAATACAGCGTGGCGAACCTCTTGTTGGCAACCGGACGCCAGATTGAGCGAGCGGGGCGTCTCGCCAAGGAACTCTACGAAGATGATCCCCGCTCCCTGGGAAACGCAGCGCTTTACGCGTTCTCGCTCCATCTTCAGGGCAACCCCGACAAAGGCGCGGATCTCCTCGATTCACGGGACGACGTGGGCCAGCTTGGAAGCGAAGGCGCTGCCTATTATGCCTTGCTGCTTTCGGCTTGCGGTCGTCGCGACGAGGCGCGCCGGGCGCTGACGGCGGTCGATCGCGAATTACTCTTGCCCGAGCTGCGCGCCGACCTGGATCGTGTGTTTGGGTCTGTTTCGAACTCGGCGACTCCGCCCGCGCAGGAATAGGAATCGCTTCGGCTAAATGCAAACTTCAACTCCTGAGAAGGAACGGTCTCTTCCGGGGTGACCGCCAAGTTATGGAAGGTCGGGACACCGCATGTCCGGGCGAGTTGACATCATTGCCGCTAAACCACAAAGTACGCGAATCGATTGCTGCCTGAACCCATGTGCAGGACCTTGCTCGTGCTCCTTTTCTGTGGCCTAGCCGCGTGCAGCCGACCTCCGGTGGCAGATACCGAAACTCCGCCTCCGGCGGCCGAACCGACGCCGACGCCAACGGCAGACGAAGGCAACACCGGCAAGACCGAGGAACCTTCGGCCTCCCCGTTGCCGGTTAGCGAAACGGAACCCTCCGGCGACGTGGAAGCGCCGACGGAGGTCAACATGGATGCCGCCGCTGTCGAAAATAGAATCGTCAAAGCCGAGGTGCTGGCGCGGATTGACGTCATGCCCAAGCTCGCTCCCGAGGAAAAGGACAAGCTCTACGTGCAGGTCGAGCGCGCGCGCGGAATGGGCAGGATCGTTACCATACCCTTTGCTCCCGGCAAGGTAAGCGTCGGCCCGGGGGAACTGGCCGCCCTCGAGGAAAAACTGAAGCTGCCGCAGATTCAAAAGTTCGCCGAAGACCCAACCGTCGTTTTCGTTGTCTTGGGGTTCGCAGACAAGAAAGGCGACGAGCAGAAAAACCTGGCCATTTCTTCGCAGCGCGCTGACAGCGTCGTAAAGAGCCTCAAGGATCGTTGCGGCATCATGAACGTTACTCACGCAGTAGGCATGGGAAGCTCCGACATTTTCGATGCCAACGATCTCGGAAAGAACCGCGTGGTGGAAGTTTGGGCGGTGCTGCCTTGAGCAGCGAAGCTTCGGTAACTTCCGGACTCGCGCCGATCGCGTTGCGCGACGGTCTCATCATTGGGAGGGGCGCCGATGCCAGTGCGGTTCTGCCTGATGCCTCGGTCTCTCGACGACATGCTGTCTTGCGTCGCACCGAATCCGGCTGGCGCGTCGAAGACCTGGGCAGTCGCAGCGGCACGTTCCTGAATGGCCGATTGTTCACGGCCGAAGAACTGGTCTTTGGAGACCTCCTGCGAATCGGCCCGTTCAGCTTTCGTTTCGATGGACGCTTCCTGCTCGAGACATCTGGCACTACGGGAGCACGACTTGACGCGCGCGATCTCCGGAAGTCCGCGCTCGGTGTTTCAATTCTTTCGGACGTCTCCCTGAGCGTCGCGCCATGCCAGTTTGTCGGCGTGATCGGACCGAGCGGAGCCGGCAAGTCCACGCTGCTCGATGCTCTCTGCGCTCTGCGGCCGGCGGATTCCGGTTCCGTAATGATCGATGGCGTCGACTTGTACGCCAACTATGAAACTCTGAGGGAGGAACTCGGCTACGTGCCGCAGGATGATATCGTGCCGCTCGAGCTTTCAATCGAGCAAGCGCTTTTCTTCAGCGCCAGGCTGCGACTTCCTCGAAGGACGCCGGCGGCGGAGATCCGCAAGCTAGTGTGGCATACCATGCGCCTCTTGGGGCTCGAGGAGCGAGCCAAAGCGCCGGTGGGCAAGCTCTCCGGCGGACAGCGCAAGCGGGTTAGCGTTGGCGCAGAGCTTCTCTGTCGTCCGCGTTTGATGTTTCTCGACGAACCGACCTCCGGGCTGGACCCCGCCGCTGAGTTCAGACTCATGGAATCCCTCAGGCATCTCGCCGCAACAGAATGCACCATTCTTTGCACCACGCATGTCCTTGGCAATGCCTTTCTATTCGATCGGTTGGCTGTCATGTACGGCGGAAATCTCGTTTTCTTCGGAGAGCCCGCAAACGCCTTGGAATACTTCGGCGTGGAACGGCTGACACTGCTTTACGACACCCTCTCGGAACGACCGGCCTCCGATTGGCCCGCGCATCGCGAAGAGACGCCACCGCCAGTCGCCGCTCGCGCCCTTCCGCAGCGGCACAAGCGCAGTGTGGCGCTGCCTATTCTCCTCATGCGCCAATGGGCTATCTTTGGCGCGGACTGGAAGAACATTTTAATCGCGCTCGGCCAGCCGATATTCATCGGCTTACTGGTTACGTGGGTAAGCACCGATCCTGCTCTGGTTCTCTTTTTTGCCTATATCGCGACGCTCTGGTTCGGCTGCGGAAACGCGGCCCAGGAAATTGTGAAGGAACTTCCCATGTTTCGCCGCGAACGTCTGATCGGGCTTGGAAGACACGCGTATCTGCTCGCGAAGTTCCTCTCCCTCGTCCGCATAACGGTCGTTCAAAGTTTGCTTCTTTACGGCGTCATGCAACTCTGCACCCGTGGCATCGGCGGCGCTGTCGGATGGCAAATTCCGGGACTCGTATTAGCTTCGTGCGCCGCCGTGGGCATCGGATTAGCAATCTCCGCGTTCGCAAAGTCTGTGTTGCAGGCAGTGATGATCGTTCCCCTTGTCTTGATTCCGCAGATTCTCTTTTCGGGATTCATGCCGCCGGCCGGTGACATGAAGACCGGGCCTTATTTCGTTTCCAGACTGATGCCCAGCGCCGCCGCGCAAAGCGTGATGGACACAAGCCTATTCTGGCAGAAGAAGATCAGCGGCTCGATGCGGGTGGACTTTCCATCGGCGTTTGCCAACCTCAACCGCGACAGGTCGCTAAAAAATGGACAGGTCTATGCCAACGCACGACCGGCCTGGCGGGGTCTCGGGACATTGGCCGCGTGGGCCGCTGGCGCGTATTGGGCCGCGTGGCTCGCCCTTCGTGGCCGGGAACGAGGTTGAGACGGTGGCTCGCCTCAGCGCAGTCCGTAAAGGCGCACGGGCTGGTACTTTCCTTTGAGCTGGTGCTCGCCCAGATCGGCAAACTGGATCCCCGGATCGGCAAGCGTTCTTAGAAAATCCTGGGACGCCGTGAGCTTCTGATTGAGCTGCTTCATGACGCCCTCGATCCGGAAGACCGTGTTGACGGTGTCGCCAATAATCGTTGCGTCGCGTTGAGCGACGAACCCCATGTTGCCGCACGTCACCACTCCATGATGAAGGGCGACCGCGATCTCAAAGGGCTTCTCTGCGGGCGACGTCCAGCGGCGCCCCGAAGCAGTCTTCAAGAGCTTCAGAGCACTGTTCAGAGCGCCGCGCGACTCATGACCATCCTGCCTTTCGCGCGTCCAATACGCGAGAACAGCATCTCCGATGAATTTGTCGATCGTTCCGCCCGTGTCATGGACGATGTTTCCCGCGTCCCGAAACCATTGACCGAGCGTTCTGGCGAGCTCGTCCTCGGCCAGGATCTCCGCCATCGTTGAGAAACCGCGAATGTCACAGACCATCACGGCGACCGTCACATTCTGGTCGTGCGAAGAGCCAGTCTCCGAGGCAATCGTGACATCGTAGGTCGTGTCCTGAGATGGCTGATCGGATTGCTCGAAAATGAGCTCGTTGTTGGTGATGCGAATCACAGCCCCATCGGTCAGGAGAGTCGGTGTGATAACGCGGCGGCCATTGACGAATGTGCCGTTGCGGCTCCCAAGGTCCATGATCTGGAATTGGTAAGCGTTGTGACAGCGAATAATCGCGTGCTGCCGCGAGACGTGCGGGTTATTGTGAAGACTGATGGTGTTTTCGCGGCTTCGTCCGATCGTAGCGGTGTTGCCTACTTCGACCTCGAAGGGGTTGCCGTCGGCGGGACGCACTCTCAACTTTGCTGGCATGTTCTCTTTGTCTTTCTCCGTCAGGACGCTTCGGCGCCAGTAAGGAATCGGCCGCCCCGCTTCTTGAATATATTGCCGAGCTTGTTCGGCAGATCAAGCCCGCGAAGCCCCGGGCATGGTTAGCATTTGCTCAAGCTTGTGGCAACTTGGCCAAGATCCGCTCCGCGTACTTCGCCAGGATGTCAAACTCCAGATTGACCACGCTTCCTGCAACCAAGTCTCCCAAGTTTGTCGCGAACCTCGTATGAGGAATGATCCACACGGCGAAGGATTCTTTGGTCAGCCCAGCCACCGTGAGGCTCACGCCATTCACGCAGATCGAGCCTTTCCAGGCCACATAATGGGCGAACGGACGCGGCAACGCGATCTCAAGCTTCAGATCGGCGCCGCGCTTTTCACAGGCAAGCACTTCTGCGGTGCAATCCACGTGTCCCTGAACGAAGTGACCGCCAAGCCGTCCGTCAGCTTTCAACGCGCGTTCGAGGTTGATCCGGGAACCGGGACGCAATTCGCCCAGGTTGGTGCGCTGTAGAGTCTCCTCGAGAAGATCGAAGCTGAGATTCTGATCGCTTCGGGAAATCATTGTGAGGCAAGCTCCGTTTACGGCGACGCTCTCGCCGATCTGGAGATGACGGGATATGCCTGGCGCGATCAAGGCGAGATGAGTCGCATCCGC
>DASTFP010000076.1:0-4036 GCA_035719865.1 Terrimicrobiaceae bacterium
CGGCGGTTTGGATCGATCGTGCGACGGAGCTGGGAAACATCGTTGCCCAGCATTTCGCCAAAGCCGCCCGGCTCCAGGAAATCGCGCTGCATGTCTATAATCAAAAGCGCACAGCGGGAGGGTTGAATCTCGTACGGATAAGGTTCAGCCTCGATACTTAGAATGGATCCGTTGATCATGGCGGGTCTCGTCGGCTGAAGAGATGCGCAAGCGTCTTCTGTGCCAAGATTCGTCGCATTCGATAGTTTTGCAGCGGATCGCCGCCAATAGCTCGCCTTCCCCGTTTTCCGAGTCTGTTTTAGCCAGAATCCGGATTAGTTGGCATTTCATCTGCTTCCCATTGCCACATCGGCACCTGATGTTTCCGGCCTGCCGGTAGCAATCTGACCGCTTTGCCATGCAATCGCTTTCAATTCAACTACGTGAGCCGCAACTCAATCCTGAGCTACGGTAGAATGAAGCGTTTCCCTTGACGGTGGTGCCCACCCCCGAAGACCTATGAACGAGCGTTATGTTGGAGCCGATCCCTATCCCTGGCCCTGGAATGGCGATCTGCGGCCTGAGAACACGGCATTTCTTATTATCGACATGCAGACCGACTTTTGCGGGGAAGGGGGTTACGTCGACAAGATGGGATACGATCTGTCCCTGACCCGCGCTCCGATCCAACCGATTCGAAATGTCCTCGAGGCGGCGCGAGCCAGGGGATTTCACGTCATGCATACGCGTGAAGGCCATCGAAAGGATCTCGCGGATCTTCCGTCCAACAAGCGATGGCGCAGCCGCCGGATCGGTGCCGGAATCGGCGATCCGGGCCCGTGCGGGAAAATCCTCACTCGCGGCGAACGGGGGTGGGAAATCATTGGCGAACTCGCTCCGCTCCCTGGCGAGGCTGTCATTGACAAGCCAGGCAAGGGCTCATTTTATGCGACAGACCTTGATATGCTGCTGCGCCAGAAGGGGATTCAGAATATCGCTCTGGCCGGGATTACCACCGACGTGTGCGTCCATACCACCATGCGCGAAGCAAACGATCGCGGATACGAGTGCTTGATCCTTTCCGATTGCACGGGCGCCACGGACTACAACAATCACCTGGCGGCCCTGCAAATGGTGAAGATGCAGGGAGGAGTTTTCGGAGCCGTGGCGGATTCAACGGCGTTCATCAGGGCGATTGGCGGATAAATCGCTGTGTTTGTTCGGCTTTCTCGCCGGCGCGGCAGTCTCAGAGTAAACCCAAGGCACCGTGGAACCCGATCCCGCCCCTCTTTTTGCGCGCTTGGAGCTGAAGGACCTTTTTCAGATTGGCGAGAACGCCGATCGCATTCCCTGGCAGCCTTTTCGCGATGGGGTTGATATTTACCGGCTGTACGGAGATGGAACCGATGGGCCGACGGCGGCGTTGATCCGGTTCCGCGGTGAGGGGAGGGTTCCGATGCACGAGCATTTGGGTTACGAACATATTCTTGTTCTTTCCGGCTCACAGCGTGATCAAAACGGCACAGCAACTGCAGGCACCTTGATGATAAATGCCCCCGGAACGCGGCACAGCATCGTCAGCGAGTCGGGTTGCATCGTCCTGGCCATTTACGAAAAGCCGGTGAAGTTTGAGGCGGGCGAGGTTACGGCACCCAGCGACTGACCGGGAGGCGGGAATCGAGTCCCGCAAAGAGCGGCTTCCGGCGATTTCATCTTTGGTGCCCCGGGGCGCGAGAAGGCGCGAAAATAAGCCTTTGCCGGAGCATTCCCACTTGTGTAGCTTTCGCAACCCCTAACTTCTCCACATCAGATCAATGGGCAGAATTTATAACGATATCGTCGAAACGGTCGGCCGAACACCGTTGATACGGCTTAACCGGGTCACCGAAGGCCTCAGTGCAACGATCGCGCTCAAGTGCGAATATTTCAATCCGCTGGGCAGCGTTAAGGACCGGATCGGAATGTCGATGATCGAGGATGCCGCACAGAAAGGAATTCTGACGCGCGACACAGTGATTGTAGAACCCACGAGCGGCAACACGGGTATCGCGCTAGCCTTCGTCGCAGCCGCCAAAGGCTACAAGCTCATTCTCACCATGCCTGAGACCATGAGCCTGGAACGCCGGACGTTGCTGGCCATGCTTGGCGCCAAGCTGGTTCTTACCCCCGGAGCGGAGGGAATGAAGGGGGCGATTGCCAGGGCGGAGCAGATCGTCAAAGAGACGCCGAACGCCTGGATGCCCCAGCAGTTCAACAATCCCGCGAATCCCGAGATTCACCGGAAGACGACGGCGGAGGAGATCTGGGAAGACACGGAGGGGAAAGTCGATATTCTCGTCTCCGCGGTCGGCACGGGTGGGACCATTACGGGCTGCGTTGAGGTCATACGGCCGCGAAAACCTTCGTTTCAGGCGATCGCGGTGGAACCCAAGGACTCACCTGTCATTTCGCAGACCCTTGCCGGCCAGCCTCTAAAGCCCGGGCCGCACAAAATCCAAGGAACCGGGGCAGGTTTCGTTCCCAACAATCTCCATCTGAAGGGAACGAACGGCGATCCTCAGATTACCGAATGCATTCAGGTCAGCAATGAAGATGCCTTTGTCATGGCGCGCCGACTGGCCAAAGAGGAAGGCATTTTGGCGGGAATCAGCTCGGGCGCGAACGTTTGGGCTGCCATCGAGGTAGCCAAGCGGCCCGAGAATGCCGGGAAATTGATTGTGACCGTCGCCTGTTCAACCGGGGAGCGCTACCTCAGCACGGCACTGGCGGAGGCAGCCCGAGCAGAGGTCGGTGGTTGACGCATGGCTTCGAGGAGCGACCAGCCGCCGGCGGACGAGCGAACCTACGATTCCGGCAGCTTCGAGGCAGAGCTTTTCTGGCACAGACATCGCTCTGCGATTCTTCTGGGCACGGCCGTTATCCTGGCCATCGCAGCGGCCGTCGCGATCTGGTTCTTTAGTCAGCTAAGCGCGCGCCACGCGGCTGAGGCACTGTTTGCCGAGGCCCGGGACGACGCCGCATGGCGCGAGCTCATTTCGAAGTATCCAAAGGCGGTGCCGGCGGGAAATGCCTACTTTCTTCTTGCAGATTCACTGCGCTCGCAAGGGAAACTCGACGAGTCTTCGTCGCTTTATCAAAAATTTCTTTCCGTGTTTCCGACCAGCCCGCTGGCCGGAGGCGCCCGGCTCGGACTTGCCGAGAACCTTGCCTCGGCTGGGAAGGGGGAGGAGGCTTTGGATGCGCTGCGCGAGCTGCAGGCGAAAGATTCCACCAGCTACGCCGCGCCGTTCGCCGCGCTTCTGGAGGGCCGCACTCTGGTTCGAATGGGGAAGCTCGAGGAGGCCCGGAAGGTTTTCGCGAATCTCGTCTCAACCTACCCGCAATCGCCCCCTGGCCGGGCGGCCGGCGCACAGTTGGATGCGCTCGCGCCCTTCCTGCCGCCGGAGGTCGAAAAAACCGCTCAATAGGCGGGCAGAGGGCGGCTGGTAGCCGCGGGGTCGAACTCGTCTTCGGGTTTGAACGATTCTTGCCTGGCCGGCGGATGAATTGACGTTTCGGCCAGCAATGTTCCGCCATACTCGACGACAAGGGAGCTCGCGGAGATTCGTCCTTCGATTGATCCGCCGCTGGCAATCCATACCCGTCCGGTACATTCGAAGGATCCAGCGGCCTGGCCATGAACCGTCAGATCGACGGATTTGGTGGGATAAGTGAGCATCAAACGGGCGCGTTCTTCAATGACCACACTTTTCGCGTGTATCTGGCAGTTCATTCTCCCGGAACACTCGAGCCGGAGAGTGGATTCGCAAATGAGAGTGCCGCTAACTCGCCCGGTGACGAAAGCCTCGGAGCATATGGTCAGTGCGCTGCAGACATGTCCCGAGTGTGTGATGGTGAGATTCCCACGTATGTCGATGGGCCTCGAAGTAACCGAGGAAATTGTCGCATCGCACAGATCGATCGCGATGTTGCAGTGGGGGCAAAAAGTCGTTCTGGCGTGCTCGGAGACCCCGTGAGTCTTGCCGCAGCGATAGCAGCGAATCGTGCGGCCCGGCGC
>DASTFP010000077.1:0-9759 GCA_035719865.1 Terrimicrobiaceae bacterium
GGCTAGATATTCGCCCCCTTTCAACCTAACGAAAGAATGGCGAACCATACGCATAAATCCCCCAGGACGAAGGCGTCCGACACCACGGCCAAAGATGAAAAGCCCGCTCCGAAAGCAGCCAAGGGCAAGACGGCGGCCAAAGACGCTGAAGTGAAAACGCACACGTCTCCGGACGCGAAGACGCCGACTCTCCACAGGCCCTCACCCAGAGGCCATGCGCCGGCCCCGGCGGCCCGCAAGCGCTCTGGCGCGCTCTCGCCGTTCGAGCAGAAGCAAAAGGAAAAGCTCCTCGCCCTGAAGGATACTTTGCTCGACTCCATGAACGGGGTGGCCAAGGACAGCCTGCGTTCCCGCGCGGAGGGCAGCGAAGCGAGCGCGTTTGGCATGCACCAAGCGGACGCGGGCAGCGATGCCTACGACAGGGATTTTGCCCTGAGCCTGCTTTCGCAGGAACAAGATTCGCTCTACGAAATCGACGAGGCTCTCAAGCGCATTGAGAACGGCACCTACGGCGTTTGCGAGATGTCCGGCAAGGCGATCCCGCATGCGCGTCTGGAGGCCCTTCCTTTTACCCGCTACACTGTCGAATGCCAGGCGGAACTTGAGAAGCGCAACCGGCTTCAGCGGATTCGCCAGCCGGTCGTTTCGTTGTTCGGCCTTTCTGATGAGGAGGGTGCGGAAGAGGACGAGGAGAGCAGCTCCGACACCAAGGACTGATCACGATGGCACAAGAAATCGTTACTCTCGAGTGTACCGAGGCGAGGGCCGAGGGAAAGCCTCCCTCGCGTTACATGACCACGCGAAACAAGAAGAGTCCCCGCACTCCGAACCGTCTCGAAAAGAAGAAATACAATCCCTTTCTGCGCCGGCGGACCCTTCATCGGGAAATCAAGTAACACATGCAGCCCAAAACACCCAAACGCCGCTCGGCGTTCCGCCGCGCGAATCGCTCGATGCCGCGGCGTCGCACGGATATCGCTGAGGAGGCGATCGACTACAAGAATCCCGAACTTCTCAAGCGCTTCGTTACCGAGAGCGGCAAGATCGTTCCGCGCCGGGTCACCGGCATGTCTGCGCGGCTTCACCGTAAGATCACACGGGAAATCAAGCGCGCTCGCGCGGCGCTGCTCATGAAGTGATCCCCTAGCTTCCGCTGCCCAATCGCGGAATAATTTTGGGCCTCCACTCGGGCTTCGAAACCGACCCGGTGGAGACGTATTCAAACAGCTTGCTCACCGGGAAGAGCACGAGCCCGGGAATCCCGCGAGCATTGATGCGCACGGACATGTCCATCTTGTCCGTCACGAAGAAAATGTCCCCGTAGCCGAAGAGGCTGAAGCCGGCGCCATCGATCTTCAGGTTTTTCGTGTTGATCCGCTCGTCACCCACCGTGAAATTCGCCGTGGCGAGCCGCGCGCTCTGAAAGCCCGCCCCCGGGATGATCTTGTTGATAATGTCCGAGAGCGGTCCAAGAATCGGGATGGCGAAAACCCGCCCGTCCTCCACGCGGAGGCTCCCGTCGCCGCGCATCAATTGTTCCTGGCCCATTCGGGCGGTAAAGTTAAAGTCCCCGCTGCCGACGCCCGCGGAGTCTTCATAGTCAAAGTATAGCTTCGTCAATTGGGCGAAGTTTACGCGCCGAATATCGATTTTCGCTCCGAACGTCGGATCGGACGGGTCGATAGACACAGTCGCGTTGACTCCAACATTGCCCTCCATGAGCTCCGCGCTCTTTATGTTGGCAAGGACTTTGGTCCCGGAAATCTTAACGTCAGCCAGCGTCCGCCCGAATTTCAGTGTTCGATTCAGCAAGTCGTAATCCAGACCGGTATCGGACTGGATTGCGAGACGAAGGTCGTTCCTCTCGGGATCCTTTAAGTGAATGACACCGTCGGCTTGGACCCGCGGAGGCTGTCGAAAGCGATAGGGCTTGATAACATTCGCGATGTTTGGGTCGATCCACATCATCACGTCCACCGGCGGCATCGTGGACTCGACGTCCCGCAGAACCACTTGCTGTCCCCCGAAATCGTAGACAAATGTTCCTTTTCCCACGGCCTTGCCCCGTCCAAGGGAAAAGTCGCGATACGTGATCGCCTGGTCGGCGATCTCGATCTTGGACTGGCCCCAGTCGAGCGGATAACCTCGCATGGACGTTCTTCCCAAGCGGAGGAAGCCTGTTCCGGTGAGCACGGCGAAGTCTGGTTTGGGACCGCGCAGGTCGAGTTGGAGGTAGGGAGCATCGCGAAAGTCCATCAGCTTGAGAGCCTCCTTTTCCTTCCTTCCGAGCAGTGGGGCGAAGGCTGTCGGGGCGATGGTGTTGCTGAAGTGAAAGCGAAAATCCTTGGGCGCCAGCAGCAAATTGGCGCTGATCTGTCCTCCGGCCGCGAGGAGTTTTGCTTCCTGCAAGAAGATCTTTCCGTTGCTGGCGGCGAAATCTGTCGCGAAGGAATCAAAGTTCATTCCGCGAAATGAAAACCCTCCGATCTGGATGGCGCCTGTGACATCGTATTGCAGTGGCGAGACGGAGTGAGTGATCCGGCCGGTGGCTTCCAGTCGAGGCGCGGCGACAAACTTCAGATCCTCGAGCGGCGAGTCTTTCGGCAACAACCTCGAGAAGGATTCCGGTCCAAGCGTGCTGGAAAGCTCGAAATTCAAAAGGCTGTCCTTCCACTGGGCGGAAAGACTTAGCTCCCCCCCGGAGGCGCGCACCCTTAGTCGCTTGACATTCAGGACTTCTTTCTCGTAGTCGGCTTCCGCTTCGACGCCATCGACGCGCCACTTTGGCGCGATGATCGGGCCGCTTCGCAGGGAAATTGGGGAAACCTGCAACGTGGCGAGATTCGCGGCGTCGCCGTTGATCTTTAGGCGAAGCTCGGGTGGCGCCCCGGGGAACTTCAGCGTGGAGAGAGTCTCGATGGCCTTCGCGAGGAGCTCCTGCCTCTGCGGCTGCGGCTGGGCGCCAGGGTGTTGAAATTGAAACGCGCGCACGTTCTGCAACGAGCCGCTCAGCACGACCTTGATGCCCTGGACCGCGCCTTCGAGGGAGCTGATCCTGACTTGATCGGCCGCGATGAACAACTCCGCCGAAACTCCGCGCACGTTGAGCCTGAGCGCGTCCGGATCTGTTCCTATCGGGATCGAGACATCCGTTTCGTCAAGCTGCAGATGATCGATAGTCACCCGTCCCGCAAGCAAGTCGCTGAAGCTTATCGAGACCACCACGCGTTCGATGCGCGCCAGGCTCCTGGTCTCGCCCGTTTCCCAGACTTCGACATTTTTGGCGATCAAGCCGCTGAAGGGATCGATTGAGAGCTTCCCAATCTCGGTGCGGAAACTGTCTCCGCCGAGCGCGCTGGCAATGCGCTCCTTGAGTCCGAATTCGATCCCGACCTCCCTCAGATAGATGATCGCTGCGGGTAAGATCACGAAGAGAACAACCAGGACGGCCCGAATCGTCCATCGGATCAGGAAGCGAGGAATCGGCGGAAGGTGCATTGTTGATGATCGGGAGAGGCAGCGTTCTCGCGAGGATCACAAGAGATTCACCGGATCAACGTCCACCGCGATGAAAACATCCTCAGGCAACGGGAGGAGCGCAAGGGTTTGTTGAATCGCACGAGCGAGGGGCCTTGCCGATGGCCCGCGCAAGGTGGTCTGGAAGCGGTGGTAGCCGTGTGCCTTCTCCAGCGGAGCGGGCGCCGCCTCGCCGGTTGAAGCGTCCCCGGGCACGACCTCTTTGAGCCTGCGGACGAGTGTCTGGGCCGTAAACTCCGCTCGTTCACGCAGGCGCGCTCGCACGGTAATCAGGATCATGCGCGAGAAGGGCGGAAATCCAAAACGTTCGCGAAACTCCAGCTCCTGTTCGACAAAGCCGTCGAAATCATGATGCCGCGCAAACTGAATGGAGGGACTGAACGGCGTAAAGGTTTGAACAAAAACCTCGCCCTCGCGTTCGCCTCGGCCAGCTCGCCCCGCCACCTGAGTGAGAAGCTGAAACGTGCGCTCTCCCGCCCGGAAGTCCGGCACATGCAAGCTCAGATCAGCGTTGATAATACCGACGAGGGTTACATTGGGAAAATGCAACCCCTTGGCGATCATTTGGGTTCCGACCAAAATGTCGATCGCCCCTTCCTTGAAGGATTGCAGGGTTTGGTGATAGGCATTTTTCCGGGCCATGGCATCGGCGTCCATTCGGGCCACTCGCGCCCTCGGAAAGACGCGCCGCACCGCGTCCTCAACCTTCTGAGTTCCGACTCCGGAGTGGCGAATTCCAGGGTGCGCGCAGGCCGGGCACGCCTTCGGCGCGCGCTCGTGGTGTCCGCAGATGTGGCATGCAAGCTGGGCGGCATCTCGATGGTAGGTGAGCGCCACGCTGCAATCGGAGCATTTGCAAACGTGGCCGCAGGCCTGGCAGAGCATGGTGGTGGAGAAGCCCCTGCGGTTCAGGAAAAGAATCGTCTGCTCGCCATCGGCAAGCCGCTTTTCGATGGCATCCAAAAGCGCGGGCGTGCAGATCGCCTCTGCACCCGAGGGGCGCGCCGCTTTGCGCATGTCGAGCACGCGGATCAACGGCATGCGGCGGTCATCGACTCGCTGCCGCAGCCGCAGCAATCGATATTTTCCCGTATTCGCATTGTGCCAGCTTTCCATCGAGGGAGTCGCGCTGCCCAGGACGACGGCGCACGCTTCGCGCTGCGCGCGGAGGACGGCGATGTCGCGCGCGTGATAGCGAGGGGCCTCCTCCTGCTTGTAGGAGCCTTCGTGCTCCTCATCCACGATGATGATTCCGAGCTGGTCGATCGGCGCGAAGACAGCGCTTCTGGCCCCGATGACTATGCGTGCCGCCCCCGCGCGGATCTTGTGCCATTCATCGTGCCGCTCCCCCGCGGAGAGGTGGCTGTGAAGAACCGCGACTTCGCGCTGGGCGCCCGCAAAGCGGGCCTTGAATCGCTCGACGGTCTGGGGCGTGAGGGAAATCTCGGGGACAAGCACGAGGGCGGTGCGGCCAAGATTGATCGCGTGCCGTATGGCCTGAAGATAGATTTCCGTCTTGCCGCTGCCGGTCACCCCGAAGAGGAGCAAGGGGCGGCCCGGGGCGTCAATCGTTTCCTTGAGGGCTTGCAGGGCCAGACCCTGTTCGGAATTAAGCGCAAGATCCCTGGTCGGCAGGAAGGTTTCGCCGGAGAAGGGGTCGCGCGCGACGTCCTCCGATTCGATCGCGACCCAGCCATTTCGCTCCAGCGCCCTGAAAACCGACTCGCTCACACCAGCCGACTCCGCGAGCTCAGTGACGCGGCGTGGACCTCCCGCTTGTTGCAGGGCGCGCAATGCGTCGGCCTGACGCGGCGCCTTGCGGGCCAAAACCGCCATCTCGTCCTCCGAGAATTCCTTTCTAAGTTTCGCGAAATTCAGCCGGCGCGGCGAAACTTTGGCCTGCCGCACGACCTGTGGCAGCACGCACGCCATCGCTGTCTCGAGGGGACAGCAATAGTATTCAGAAATCCAGCGCGCCATCTCGAGCAGCCTTGGCCGGATCAGCGGCTTTCCTCCGATCACCTCGTGAATCGCACGCGGCGACTCGACCGCCGAGGCATCCAGAACTTCGATCACGGTCGCGAGAACCGTCCGCGCACGCAAGGGCACCCGCACGCGCGAGCCAGGCGCGAGCGAACTCGCGAGAGTTTCGGGAATCACGTAGTCGAGCGCGCGATCCCCAGCGCGATCGGGCACTACCCTCGCGTAGCGTGGCATGAGAAGGATGATATTGCAGCAGGTTTCCGTCTGCGAAAGAATTCGGACAGGCGTCCCGTTACGCGCGGCTTGCGCGCATGATATGATCATCCTTTCCCAATGAAGAAGTTTGTGGCTGCCTCCGTCTCACTGGTGGCCCTTCTGGGCGCCGCATTCTGCGTCTATATCCTGACTTCCGAAGATCCGAGGTATCTGCTGAGGGAAACGATCTTCTTCTGGCGATACGACAGGTACGACGACCTCATTCGACAGGCTTCGGAGCGTTATAGCGTTGCGCCGGAGCTCATCAAGGCCGTGATTTGGCGCGAAAGCCAGTTCCAGCCACGAAAGGTCGGTTCGCAAGGGGAGCGCGGACTCATGCAGATCACCGAAAAGGCGGCCGTGGATTGGGCGCGCGCCGAAAAGATCCAGACTTTTGTCCCCACCGATCTCTTCGACCCCAAGGTGAATATCGAGGCGGGCACCTGGTATCTTGGCCGTGCGCTTAAGCGTTGGTCATCCAAAGACGATCCGGTTCCCTTCGCACTGGCCGAGTACAATGCCGGGCTGACGCGGGTTCAGCGGTGGGTGCAGGGTTCCGGCAGGGGAGAAACCGCCGGCGCGGGAGACCTCCAGGCCGTGATGGATTTTCCAAGCACGAAGAACTACATCGCCGCAATAAGCGCACGTTATGACTATTACAAGAGACGCGGTGAGTTCTTAGACTCGCGGCCCTGAATAGGCGAGGTGGCTATTGCGTGATGATGTCCTTGTAGGTCATCCCCGAAGGAATCATGGGCAGGACATGCTCGGTGTAGGGCACCATGACATCGAGCACGTAGGTCTCCTCGGAATCGAGCATTCGCTTGATCGCCGGAGCCACGTCCTTCTTGTGATGGATACGCTCGCAGGTTACGCCGAAGCCTTTGCAAACCTCAACATAGTCCGGAAATACGCGCTTGAGATCTCTCGGATCGCCGAGGAAGGTATGACCTCGGTTGCCGCCGTGGAAGCGATCTTCCCATTGGACGACCATGCCGAGGTGCTGGTTGTTGAGGATGATCGCCTTGACCGCGATTCGCTCGATATGGGCGGTGGCCAGTTCCTGCACATTCATCAGGAATGAGCCGTCCCCGTCGATGTCAACAACCTGCTTGTCCGGGTTGGCGATCTTAGCTCCCATGGCGGCCGGATAGCCGAAGCCCATCGCGCCGAGCCCTGCCGAGGTGATAAAGGTGCGGGGTCTGGTGAAATTGTAATACTGGCCCGCCCACATCTGGTGCTGACCGACCCCCGTCGTAATGATCGCTTCGCCCTTGGTCAGTTCGTAGAGCGTCTTGATCACGTACTGCGGCTGGATCACCTCTTCGGTGTCCTTGAAAGTGAGCGGATGCTCGGTCTTCCAGCGCTCGATCTGCTGATACCACTGCGGGAAGCGTGTATAGTTCTTGGAAACACGAGTGCGTCCCATGCCGGCCAAGATGTGATTGGCGCGCTCCAGGGCATATTTGAGGTCGCTCAGGATCGGCAGCTTCACGAGCTTGTTCTTGTTCAGTTCGGAGTTGTCGATGTCGATGTGCACGATGGTGCCATGCTCGCAAAACTTCTCGACCTTTCCGGTCACCCGGTCGTCAAAGCGCACACCGATCGCCAGCAGAAGGTCTGCCTCGTTGGCGGCATTGTTGGCATAGACCGTTCCGTGCATTCCCAACCACTTGAGCGAGAGCGGATGAGTTTCCGGGAATCCCCCCACGCCCATTATCGTTGTGGTCACCGGGATCTGTGTCCGCTCGGCGAATTCTGAAAGCTCCTTGGACGCGTCCCCGGTGATGACGCCACCGCCGCAGTAGATGAGCGGCTTTTTGGCATTCTCGATCAACCCGATCATTTCGTGAATCGGCAGATCCTCGGCCTTCTTTACCGGCTTGTAGCCGCGAAGTTTCAACGTACGAGGATAAATTGGCTGGGTGCGGTTGTTCTGGATGTTCTTCGGCACGTCGATAAGCACCGGTCCTGGGCGGCCGGTTTCCGCGATGTGGAAAGCCTCCTTGACGATGCGCGGAATGTCGTTGATGTCCCACACCAGGTAGCTGTGCTTAACCATGGGCAAGGTCATGCCGAAGACGTCGGTCTCCTGGAACGCACCCCTTCCGATCATATTCTGGTTCACTTGTCCCGTAATGGCCACCAGCGGGGCCGAGTCCATGAACGCGTCGGCAATCCCCGTCACGAGATTCGTGGCGCCAGGCCCGGAAGTGGCCATGCAAACCCCCGCTCTGCCGGTGGCGCGCCCGTAGCCTTCCGCGGCGAATGCACCTCCCTGTTCGTGCCGGGGCAGCACCACGCGAATCTTCTTCGACTTGGTTAAAGCCTGATGAATCGGCATCGAGGCCCCGCCTGGGTACGCGAAAACCAATTTCACCCCTTCCCGTTCAAGGCAACTGACCAAGATCTCCGCACCGTTCATTACCTGACCGCGCTCAGGGCCGGAGGATTTCGCGGAGGGTGAGGAGATCTTTTTCGATTTCATAGTGGAACCTTTTAACTTACCCATAGCCTGGCAAGATTATCCAGACCAAACGCATCGCGACCGCGCAAAAACTCGGTTTGGCTTCGCCCGGACGGATCGTGTCCGATCACCGCACAGTTTTCGCGCATTGCCGGTCCAAAAAAAAGCCCCGCGCTTGCGGGGCTTTGAAGTGATTTGAAAACGACTAGTTGAGCACGGTTGTCACGGTCCCGATAACGTTCGTGTTGTTATACTGTTTGGGCAGCAAAATTGCACCGTCTCCGGCTTTCCGGAAGACCAGAAAGCCCTTATCCCCGTAGGGCTTCGCGGCCGCACTTAGCGCCGTGCCGTTTGTCCAGTTGGCCGAGGAGAGGAATACGGTGTCGCCTGAGCTATTTTCACCCACTGAATAGGGGTTAAGTGCGGTGGGAGTCTTGCTCGTAATGGCGGTGGTAGTTGGACGGGCGAGACCCGCAGCGCTCAGCAGCTTATTGAAGTCGTTGGTGCTCAGATAGCTGGGGACGAGGTTCGTCGCCCAAGCCGCCCAGCTTGGGTTGCTGGCGTCACCCGGCCACGAAAGCGTCGCGTCGCCGGTGGTGATGCCGTCCAAGGCCATCTGTTGCGTAGCCAAATGCAACTGCCTCATGTTGTTAAGGGTCTGCGTCATCTGTCCCTTGACCAACGCGCCGAAAAGAGCGGGCAGCGCGAGAGCGGCAAGGATTCCGATGATGGAAATAACCACAAGAAGCTCGATGAGAGTGAATGCACGAGAGAGGGTCTTCATATTTGAGGGGGTAATTTGAGTGAATACCCAAGCGGCAAATTTTGTCAAACGCTTTTACGAACCAAGCGTCAAATTTCCTACGTTGGGCGCGAATTTGCTACCTTTGGCGAAAATAAAGAGCGATGCGGTGAATATGCGCCCTCTCCGCAGGAGGGGATAAATCGAAAGAACTATTCGCGAGGAGGGAGACATTCATGCTGGAACCCGAAACCAAGGTGTGATACAAGCCTCTTCACAACCCCCGGCCAGAGCTATACCTGTGCGGGACTCAGGCACAATAAACTCAATTCTTTAAATCATGGGCGACAACAAACAATTTCGGGCCGGAGTTCTCTTCGGCGATGAGGTAAAGGAACTTCTGGACTACGCCAAATCGAAGGAATTTGCGATGCCAGCGGTAAACTGTATTGGCACTAGTTCGATCAACGCGGCGTTGGCGGCGGCCAGGGAGGTCAATTCGCCAATGATAATCCAGTTCTCCAATGGCGGGGCGCAGTTCTTCATTGGGAAAGGCATCAGCAAGGAGAAGCAGCTCGGGGCGATTTTAGGTGGTGTCGCCGGCGCGCATTACGTCGATCAGGCCGCAAAGGCGTATGGAGTTCCGGTCATTCTAAATACCGACCATTGCGCCAAGAAGCTTTTGCCCTGGGTTGATGGCCTGTTGGCGGCCAGCGGAGAGCAGTTCGCCAAAACGGGAAAGCCGCTTTACAGCTCGCACATGCTCGATCTTTCC
>DASTFP010000078.1:0-7852 GCA_035719865.1 Terrimicrobiaceae bacterium
CCCATTCGTCCGCGCTTCGCTGGTCACGTAGTGGTGAACGGCGATCGCATCCTCTCTTTGCGAATAGAGATATCCGGAAAGCGAGCTGACCAGCCGCGCGAGGTTGGCTGGGCAACAGGGGGTCCACCACGGCCAGCTTACCCTCTCGCGCGATCCGGAGCTCGCCATGGGATTGTCATAAAAGAAGCAGCGGCCTCCGAGACTGATGCCGGAAAGGATGTTGTTGTAGAGCGCCCGTTCCATGACGTCGCCGTACTGGCTGTCAAGCCTGGCTTGCAGCATTCGATGCCCGAACAAGAAGAGTCCGATCGAGGCACACGTCTCGGCATACGAGTTCTCGTTTGGAAGGTCGTAATCACGGGTGAACCCCTCATTCTCAGACGCCGAACCGATCCCACCCGTGATGTAGAGCTTTGTTGTGACGACATCTCGCCACAGCCGTTCGCACGTCGCGAGCAGATCGTCGTCGCCATCTTCCAGCGCCAGTCCGGCCGCGGCTGCGAGCAAGTACATCGCGCGGACAGCGTGACCGACCACCTTCGTCTGCTTGCGTATCGGCTCGTGCGCCTGCATGTAGGCATAGGGCGAGCCTGGATGGTTCGGCCGAAACGGGCGCAAGTCCATGCGCGCTACGGCCTCCTGTTCAAAATAATTTGGCGATTCTCCGCGTTCATTAATGAAGTAGCGGCACAGGTCCAGGTAGCGGCGCTCCCTGGTGGCATGATAAAGACGCAGGAGCGCCAACTCAATTTCGGGATGTCCGCAGTAGCCGCGAAGCTGTCCCGGTTCACGACCAAAGCGCGCCGCAATGTGATCGGCAAAGCGCCGCGCGACTTGCAAGAGGCGCTCCTTTCCGGTCGCCTCGAAGTGGACCACGGCGGCTTCGATCAAGTGGCCCGCGCAGTAGAGTTCGTGCAAATCCCTGAGATTCTTGAATCGGTGCTGCGGACGCCAGGTGAGAATGTGGCTGTTGACGTAGCCGTCGGGCAACTGCGCGCGCTCGAATAAGCCGATAACTTCGTCAACGCGTGCCTCAAGCGCGTCATCCCGTGTTTGCTCAAGACGCGCGGAGGCGGCTTCCAGCCATTTGGCGAGGTCTGAATCCCAAAAGACACTGCCCCCCCACCATCCGGCATCGGCCCAGGTGTCGATAAGCTCGCGCCCCCGGTGCATTTTCCGATCAAGAAGCATCGCATCCATATGGCCCTCCGCGCGCATTTCCTCAAACTGGTGCGCCAGCGTCGTTTCTCCGATCAAATCACGCCAGTGTTTCCAGAAACCATCGTCGATTGTTACCTGAGCGCGGGGGAGGGGGTGCCACATATGAAAGTAAGAATTAAGAATTAAGAATTAAGAAGGATGCCGGTCGCGGGTCTGTTTGACGATTGTTACGAAGATTGCAGTTAGTTCGTCGCATTCGTTTCGCAAGGGTTGCAGTTTGTCCGAAGGCATTATTCCTCCCTCAACCAGTAGTTCAAGCCAGTAAGCGGACTCCTCAAGTTCACGAAGGGAGTCGCCGCACTTGGCGATGAATTCAGATTTGCTGCGTGCGCGATACGCTTCGCGATAGTTCGCTCCAACGGATGTTCCCGAGCGGAGCAACTGTTTGCCAAGTACACGCGCTTCGACCGTTTTTGGGACCGCGCTGAAAAGGCGGATGATCCGTAGCGCAAACTCCTTGGTTCGTTCCCTGTGGTCGTGATCGTCTCTCATTACTTCAACTTCTAATTCTTCCTTCTTACTTCTTCCTTTGATCAGGCGCGCGAGCGCCTGATCAATACGAGGTTTCGCAGATAGATGATCCAGCCCGTCGATTGACCGAGGATTCCCACGATGTCGCGGCGCCAAATGAAGTAGATGAGCAGCATCGTCGCCCCCAGAAGACTCATCCACCAGAACGAGACCGGTACAATCGAGCGTCTGCTCTTTTCGCTGGTGAGCCATTGAACAAGCATGCGACCGGTGAAAAGCAGCTGGCCGGACAAGCCGATCCCCACCCAGATCAGGCCGGCCGGGCTTGTGATATTGAACACCGTCGAAAGCCATCCGCCGGTCGTCTGCTGCTCGTAATAGAACCGCGAAAACTCGTCCGGCGTCAGGATTCGATCGGTGCCCGGGCCCAGGCGTTTGACAATGTAAACGAGCGACCCATCCTTCAGCCTGGCAGCCTTGACGTTGTCCTTGGCGCCGGCGAGTGCAACTTTGAAACGAACTTCAGAGCCGGGGATTATCGAATCGTCAACAGGTTTTCCGATTTCGTCGAGGGGTTCGGCGCAGAGAGTTTTGCAGCAAAAAAGCAGTGGAAGGAGAAGTCGGAGGCGCGGCATGGTGGGGCGAGCCTTATCGCACCACGTCCGCGGGATCGCAAGGCGGCACAGGTTTTCTCGAGGGATCGCCAGCCACTGGGGCACGCGGGGCGGACGGCCTATTGCCGCCATCATCGCCGCCCTCCCTTTCGTGAGGGTCGAAGAAAAGATCGAGAGCGAGAAACAACGCTTTTGAATGGCGCGCAAAAAAGAGACTAAAGAGAAAAACAGGCGCGAGCACCGCCGCGAGCAAAGGCCAGACAGAAAGGTCGAACTTCCACTCCAGCAAGCCGTAGATCGCAAGGCCAATGACGCTGCCCGCGCCGTAGTTGATCGCCCATATTGAAATAAGGTAATAGCCCGGTTCCCGTTCGTAGGGGTATCCGCAGCGAGGACACCCATCGAGAGGCGTGAACCAATCGCTGAGGGTCCGCATCCGCCTCAAAGGAATAAAGATCGGGCTGACCCCGCAAGCCGGGCATCGCAACCGCATCGCTCGGCAGAAATAACGCCAGGCGGTGGCCGTTGTGCGCGGCTCATTCACGGCAACAGGATACGACCGAAGCCCGTGGGCGCAAAGACGGGATATTTGTCTTGAGCGAGTTTGAAGCGAACGGCAATAGTGGCGAGTTTTCGCGTTATGCCAAATACGATTCTGGTTGGGGCTCAGTGGGGCGACGAAGGCAAGGGAAAGATCATCGATTTCCTTACCGATGAGGCCGATATCGTCGTGCGCAGCCAGGGCGGAAACAACGCCGGACACACCGTGATTATCGGCGACAAGAAGTTCGTTCTGCACCTGATTCCCTCCGGTATCCTCCGCCCGGGAAAGGCCTGCGTGATCGGCAATGGCGTGGTCGTGGATCCGGTGGATTTGATGAGAGAGCTCGACGGGTTGCGCAGGCAGGGCATCGCAATCACCGACAACCTAATCATCAGCGATTGCGCGCATATCGTTTTTCCCTACCACCGTTTGCTGGACGAGTGCCGAGAACGTGCAAAAGGCGACAAGAAAATCGGTACGACGAAACGCGGAATTGGGCCGTGTTATGGAGACAAGGTCGAACGCACAGGGCTCCGAATGGGTGACCTTCTGCGACCGAAGGTCTTCGCGGAAAAGCTCTCGGCAAAGATTGAGGAAAACAACAAGATTCTCAGCGCCTTCGGGGAGGAACCCATCGATTTTGCCGCGGTCAGCAAGGCCTACCTCTCCGCCGGCCGGAAGCTTGCGCCGTTCATTACGAACACCGTGGTCTACCTGCACAGCGCGATCAAGACGGCCAAGGGGATTCTGTTCGAGGGCGCCCAAGGAACCTTTCTGGATCTTGATCACGGCACGTATCCGTATGTCACCTCATCCAATACGACGGCGGGAGGCGCCTGCACGGGCACCGGCATGCCACCTCATCGCATCGATCGCGTGATCGGTGTCATGAAAGCTTACACGACGCGTGTGGGCGAAGGGCCGTTTCCAACGGAAAACCGGGAGATTTCCGACATGCTGCACGCGATGGGCCGGGAATTCGGATCGACCACCGGACGCCCTCGACGGTGCGGCTGGTTCGATTCCGTCGCTACACGTTATGCATCAATGATTAATGGTATTGATGAGCTGGCAGTAACCAATCTTGACGGACTCGATCAGGTCAAACAGATCAAAGTCTGCGTCGCCTATAGGCTGGGTAAAAAAACATTGTCCGTGCCGCCCTCCGACCTGCGCCAACTCAAGCGCTGCGTGCCGATTCTTATCGATATGCCGGGCTGGATGAAATCCACCCAGGAAGCCAGAACATTTGACTCCCTCCCGCCGAAAGCAAGAAACTACCTGAGAAAGATCGCCTCTTTGACCGGGCCGAAACTCTCCCTGGTAAGCGTTGGAGCAGCCCGGGAGCAGACAATCCGTCTCTAGCTTGTCGCTAAATGTGAAAACCGAAGCAAACCGGGCGATTTCTCTTAATCTGGAGATGACGCGCTTTGTAGGAGGAAACTCGGTGCGCGCGTTGACGCGATCATCTCCACGGACGGAGGCGAAAGGTGTCGAGGACCATGTGTGGAGGGCGTGTGATGGACAGATGGCTGCCGAAGGAGCTTCTCCCAAAGCGCCGGACCGGCAACGAGATTACAGTTGTCTGGTCTTCGAATTGCTCTCGTCTGCGCGATCCGCGGTTTCCTCGACCAATCCTCGTCGCTTTGCGGTGCAGCTTCGCTAGAAGATGTTTCCCCTGTGAAAGCCGTTCCCCGTCATGTCGCCATCATTATGGACGGCAATGGCCGTTGGGCGCAGCAACGCGGCCTTCCGCGTCTGGCGGGCCACGAACAGGGCGCAAAATCGATTCGCGAATGCGTCGATGCGGCCATGGAGGCCGGAGTCGAATATCTCACCCTTTACGCGTTTTCATCTGAGAACTGGAAGCGTCCCGCCATGGAGGTCCAAGGTTTGATGAGGCTTCTGGTGCGCTTCCTGGACGAAAAACTCAAAGAAATGCTTGTCGAGGGAGTGCGTCTGCAGGCCATCGGGCGTATTTCCGAGTTGCCTGAGATCTGCCAGCAGAAGCTCGCCGAGGCGATCGCTGCGACCTCCGGCAATAACCGGCTCACGCTGATCCTGGCGCTGAGTTACAGCAGCCGAAGCGAAATCCTCGATGCCGTCCAAAGTCTCGTGCGAGATGCAAGGGAGGGAAAGCTGGTTGAAAGCGACATCACCCAGGCGCTCTTTATGCAGCGCCTCTACACCGCGAATATCCCGGACCCAGACATGCTTATACGAACTTCCGGGGAGTTTCGGCTGTCTAATTTTTTACTTTGGCAGCTGAGTTATACTGAAATTCACGTAACTCCCAAGCTGTGGCCGGATTTTCGCAAGATGGATTTTCTTAATGCATTGAACGATTTTAGCCAGAGAAGTCGCAGATACGGCGGGGTCTAGAAGACTACTTGTTGCTTTTTGCACTTTTTAGGGTCTAAAGGGACGAAATGACCTTGACTTCTGCAGTGTCATCCTTTGCGTTGATCGTTGCTGTATATTTTTAGACATCTGTCGTTATGGGCAAACAAAATATCCTCCTCGTCGATCAGGAAACGGACTTTCTTGAATGGGCGAAGAATCTCCTTGAAGCGACCGGGACACGTGTGCTCACGGAGACTTCGGCGGACGGTGCCTACAAGAGTTTCTGCATGGAGAATCCCGAGCTCGTGATGGCTGAACTGAATCTGAGCCCGTTTTCGGGAATCGAGCTACTGGCGCGGATTCGAAAGCATTCGCCGAATGCGATGGTGATCATCTTCAGCGCTTTCGCCACCAACCAGAACGTAATCGAAGCGATGAAAATGGGTGCCTTCGATTTCATTCGCAAGGAGCAGTTGCCGTTCAACCTGAAGATCGTAGTCGATTCTGCGCTAAAAGCTTCGGCCGAGCTCAAGGCGGCCAACACGTTCAATCCCGTGCTCACAGTCGAGCAGCATCAGGACGAAATCGTCGGCAGATCGGATGCCATGCAGCAGGTTTTCAAGATGATCGGGCGTGTTGCGGCGAGCGACGCGCCCGTGATGATCACGGGAGAGAGCGGTTCCGGAAAGGAACTCGTCGCCCGAGCGATCCACAACTACAGCACGCGGAGCGAGAAGAGCTTTCTTGCTATTAACTGCGCGGCCATACCTGAAAATCTGTTGGAAAGCGAGCTGTTCGGGCACGAAAAAGGGTCTTTCACCGGTGCGCATAGCCAGCGAATTGGACGTTTCGAGCAAAGCGACAACGGAACGCTCTTTCTCGATGAAATCGGTGAAATGCCCCTCCAGGTGCAAAGCAAGATCCTGAGGGTGTTGCAGGAAGGCGAATTTTCGCGCGTGGGTGGGAATCAGACGATCCGCGCGAACGTTCGCATCGTTTGCGCGACGAACAAGAACCTTGAAGAAGAGGTGGCGCAAAGGAAGTTTCGCGAAGATCTCTTCTATCGACTGAATGTTGTTCGAATTCACCTCCCGCCTTTGCGCTCGAGGCAGGAAGATATTCCTCAACTCGCTGAGTACTTTCTCCAGAAGATCGCCCATCAGAAGCACCGGCCGGCGCTCAAGCTTTCTGAAGAGGCCGCTCGGGTGCTTGAATCATACCCGTGGCCTGGGAACGTGCGTGAGCTGGAAAACACGATCCAGCGAGCTTCCGTGCTGGCTACTGCAGATGTGCTTTTGCCAAAAGATATTCCGCTCGGGCAAGTCTCCGCGTTCAGTTCCGAGTCTCTTGCCAATAACGGCGACAGCTCCGTCGACAATGCAATTGAGTCGCTCTTCAACGCGGCGTCGGCCAATTCCTCTATCGAACTGCTTCCCTGGCTCGAGCGCGAATTCACCCTGCGCGCCATGCGCAAGACCCACAATAACCAGGTCCGCGCGGCGAAGCTTCTTGGAATCACCCGCGCGACGCTGCGCAAGCGGCTCGAGCGCAACGGTGCGCTCAGGGTTGCGGAGGAGGAGTGAGCGGGGTTTGGGCCTGGACGCTGATTGAAGGAGTGTTCCGGGAAGGGGCGAGCGTTCCGGTCACCGATCGAGGGTTCCGTTACGGGATGAGCGTGTTTGAAACCATGGCCGTCCGCCGGGGAAGTATCCTCTTCCTGAATCAGCATCTGGATGCGCTGAAAATGGCCTGTGCCGAAGCGGGACTTGGGGCCGGCAACCCAGAGGCCCTGGGCGCGCTCGAGGGCCTCCCGGATGGCCTCCTTCGCGTTTACATCACCGCCGGGGACGGCGGAGCCGGAACCTCCATGCGCAATTGCCGAACATTCGCCTTTTTCGAGCCCGCAGAATTTCCCGGATCGGCCGAGGTATCACGAGGCGCCCGAATCGGAATCTCGCGTGAACCGCGAGTTCCCGCTCTGGGAGGGTGGAAAACTGGTAATTACTGGTCGCACGTGCGGGCATTCGCCGGCGCGCGCGCGAAGGGGCTCGACGAAGTCCTTGTTCTGGATACGGAGGGCGCCGTGATTTCCGCTTCGATGGCCAACGTCTTTTTCGCGTTCGGTAGCGAACTGCGAACCCCGGCGGCTCGCCTCGGCGCCAGAAGGGGAGTTATCCGGGAATGGGTCAAACAAATGACACCCGTCGAAGAGTCTTTCCTTTCCCTTCGAGACATCGAAGCGGCGGATGAATGCTTTCTCACGAACAGCCGGATCGGCGTGATGCCCGTCGCGCAGATCGAGGCACGCCGCTTGCCTTCGCGATCTCGCGGCGAGACCTTGGCGGCGTTGTATCGTGAAAAAGTCATCGATCAGTGAAGTCATCTTCGAGCGCGCCGGCGTTGCCCTGGGGGTCGGGACGCGAAGAAGTTTCAGCGAAGTAGCCGAAGCTGCCCAACCCTTCGTCGCAGCCCTCGTCGTCCGCGCCGCGGGCGCAAGTCGCGTCTGGATCGTGTGCTCGGAGGTGCGGACTCAGGAAGACTTTGCCGCGGAATTGATGGCATGGCTTCCCGAGGCACGGCTCTTGCCGGAGCTGGAAACGCCTCTCGGACACGAGCTGCTGCCGGATCCGGAGACGACCGCCGAGCGCCTCGAAATTCT
>DASTFP010000079.1:0-5968 GCA_035719865.1 Terrimicrobiaceae bacterium
GCCCGCGCCGCTGCCAGGCCTCGGCCAGTGCCGGCCGAGTGATGCGCAGATTCATCGTCCTCGGGTCGTGGCAATCCTGACAGCCTATGTGGTTCACCACCTGCGGGCCGAGTTCCTTCCACGTTTTCTTGTAGAACTCGGCGACACCGATTTCGTTCATCAACCGCGGGACGTCCGTGCTCTTGCACGTCCAGCATGTGCCGGGCTGAGGAACCATCGTGCGCAATGTGTCGCGAATGTCCGTGATCGCGTGATAGTGTCCCCGCGCCTGGAGGTATTCGCGCGAAAAGGCATAGCCGGCCCACATCACAACGTTCTGCGGGTTCCTTTCCAGCAGATCAATCTTTCCTGAGCCGCCATACCTGCTGAAAAAATCGGTTTTTGCCGTCATCTCGTATCGCTCGAACTCGCGGGGAAAGTTTTGGCCCCAGACTTCATTGCGCGGCTCCCATTCAGGGAGGGGTTTGACCTGCTGCGTGATGAACGCCTCCTGGCGCCGCTCGATGATTGAAGCGCCAAGAAGGCCGATCAAAAACACCGCCACCAGCGTGCCGATAAACAGCAGCCAGCCCACCCATGCCTTCTCGCTCACGATATCGGAGATGCGTCTCATAGCCTTGTTACTTTGTTGCCGGACCGGAGTCGCGTTCCGGCCCATGGATTTGTTTTTTTTCCAAAAACGCGGTCAGCCACTCGGGCATGACCGGACTCACAAAAGGCACGCGCGCGTTCGGCACCGATGCGAGGCTGTTCACGCTGCCGTGCGGGGTCTCGCGGTGGCAATCCCAGCAGAGCCGGCCCTCGCCGTGCAGCGCCATCTCTCCGGTCGTGACGGAGAGCCGCGTGTCTTGCAGCAGATGCTCGTGGCAGTGCATGCAATTTTCCTGGATCACGCGAATGCCCGGCTCGTGCACGCGGATAACCTGCGGCTCGAGGTGAAAGGTGAACATAAACGCGTGGCGCGAGCCGTCCATGGCCTTAAAGAAGTACTTTCGAAAGATATTATCGTGCGGCACGTGACAATCGTTACACGTCGCGACGCGCGCATGGCTGCCGCGCTGCCAAGTGGCAAATTGCGGTGCCATGATGTGGCAGTTCAGGCAAGCGCGAGGGTCGTCGGAGAGATATGAAGTGGCGTTTGAAATGTGCAGAATCGCAATCCCAAGTCCGCAGAACGTTCCCGCCGTGAGAATCACGGGCACCGTCCACTCGCGTGGCGGCAGGAATTTATCGACCAAGCGCCGTCCTGACCGGAGCATGGCGACGAAGACATTGGCGGAACTCTTCATCCGCTCGGGAATCGGCAGTTAGATTAGGAAGTTAAGGCAGGAGGGGCAAGGACAATCTCTCGATCTCACGAGCCACCAAGCCCGGTTGGACTGAACTTCCCAGGCGCAGCCAACTCCTCCTCGTTCTCGTCCTTCGTTCTCGAGATCTTTCTTGAGGCAATCAAGGACGAGCACGAGACGATCGCTCGAACGATTTCGTGCGCTTCCCGTTTGGGTTGCGTAGCATCGACACGACGACGAAAACCTCCGGCAGAGCGTCCTGGCGCGGTCGGGTCTCGCCTATTCCGAGTCCTTTCCCGACCTTGGAAATCTTCATTCCGGGAAGCGGACCGAAATGAGAATTCGACTCAGCACCTGAAGAAAGAATTGCGATCGGCAGGGAGCTTTCAGAGAACCTCAAACGTTCCGCGCCTGCTGTCCGAAAATAGTCCAGAGAGAGAACACCGCATTGCTTAGACTTGCTGTCTGCGAGCGGGGCAGGTCGCGCTCGACAAAATCAGAATCCCTGACTCCGGGCGAGCTTCTCGAGCTCGATCTGGAAGTCCATAACGTCCTGTTTGTTTGGCCGATATCCGGCAGTGCTTGGATTGAGGCCCAGGCGGCCCATCTGATCGAGATACCACTCGGCCTTCTGACCATCTGAGAACGTGACGCGTCCGCTAATCATCGCGCCCGCCCGTGTGATCTGGTCGATGGTTACCGAGACTTTGCCGGCCGCGGCTGGCTTCTCCGCCCCGGCGGCAGGGAGTGGCGGTGGCTCGGGTTGGCGCTCCGGTTCCTTGATCGCAAGTTTAAGGTCATCGGCGAGGAGGCGGGTTTCCAAATAGGTCAGGGAAATCTGGAACTCTTCTTTCAGACGCTTTTGGATTTCGGAAAGAGTAGCACCCGCTTCGATCCATTTTGCGATCGTGGCTTTCTGTTCGTCAGTGATGCTCATAGGAATCGCTCTGTTTCCACAGAGTGCACAAAGGATGCGAAGAAGCGAGAATGGATTCCTCGCGCACCTGGGCGGTGCTATCCTCCGGCGATCGCGGGAACGATACTGATCTCGTCGCCATCCTTTACGGCAGTATTCTTGTCCTCAAGGAAGCGGATGTCTTCGTCGTTGAGGAAGATGTTGACGAAGCGGCGGATGTTTCCCTGTTCGTCACATATGCGCTCAGCAAGGCCGGGATAAGATTTCTCCAGGCTGGTGAGAACCTCCGAGATTGTGCCTCCTTCGGCGACGACGACTTCTTCCTCTCGCGTCAGTTTGCGGAGAGGCGTGGGGATACGAACGGATGTAGGCATGTGTTTATTGCTTGGTTGTTAGAGAAGGATGGAGGGGTTCGATTTCACCGGCGACCAGCGACTCGAATTCCCGGAGACTCGGCTTGATCAGGCGGGGTTCACCGCATTGCCCTTGAACGGCCTCCTGGGTCTTCAACCCGTGCCCGGTGATACAAAGCACGATGCTGTCGTTACGAGCAATCTGACCCCTTTCGATGAGCTTCCTGGCGCAAGCGACAGTAACACCGCCGGCCGTCTCCGCGAAAATGCCGGTCGTTTCGGCCAGGAGGCGGATCCCCGCAACCACCTCATCATCGGAAACATCTTCGGCGTGGCCGCCAGTTTCCTTCATCGTGCGAATCGCGTAATAGCCATCGGCGGGTGTTCCGATCGCCAGCGACTTAACTATGGTTTGCGGCCTCGGCACGGGCTTCACGATTTCGACCCCTTTCTTCATGGCTTCGCTGATTGGCGAACAGCCGCTTGCCTGGGCTCCGTGGATGGAAAACGGCTGGTCCTCGAGAATACCAGTGTGGATGAATTCCTTGTATGCTTTGTGGATCTTCGTCAGCAGCGAACCGCTGGCCATCGGCACAATCGTGTGGCGCGGAACTTTCCACCCCAGCTGCTCTGCGATTTCGAAGCCCATGCTCTTTGATCCCTCGGCGTAGTAGGGACGCAGGTTGACGTTGACGAACCCCCATCCATACTTGCCGGCAATCTCCGAGCAGAGCCTGTTGACTTGATCGTAAGGGCCGTGGATTCCAATAACGTGGGTGCCATAAACCAGGGAGCCGAGGACTTTGCTCTGCTCCAAGTCGGCAGGAATCAGGACATAACTCTTCAAACCCGCCGCCGCGGCGTTGGCGGCAACCGAATTGGCGAGGTTGCCTGTGGAGGCGCACGCAACAACCTTGAATCCGAGCTCTCTCGCGCGGCTGAGGGCGACTGAGACGACACGGTCCTTGAAAGACAGGGTGGGGTAGTTGACGGTGTCGTTCTTGACGTAAAGCTCCGAGACACCAAGGGCCTTTGCGAGGCGGTCGGTCTTCAGCAGCGGCGTAAATCCGACATCCACACCTACGGTGGGGGCGCCGTCGATCGGCAGCAATTCGCGATAGCGCCACATGTTCTGTGGACGGACGGCGAAGATCTCGCGGCTGATTCTCTTGCGGATCGCCTCGTAATCGTAGGCAGCCTCAAGCGGACCAAAATCGTACTCGCAAATATGAATAGCCTCTTTTCCGTAGAGGCGACCACATTCGCGGCATTTCAGATTGGAAAAGAGAGGGCGATCTTCGTTCATTGTTGTTCTCCGCCCGAGAGTGCGCAAATGGAGAAGAGACAACCCTTCGAAAAATCGGCTGCCACATCTCATCTGCCCCCGGCGTTTTTCTCGCCGAAGCTGGATTTGGCACCTGGTCCCCCGTCACCGCATTGCGGGCCGGGGCGGTTGCCGTGGCTTCAAAGGGCCAGTCCCTCCGCCACTCTCGATAAGATTGACCGTCAAGATTGCGAGGCGGGGGCAAGTCGTCAAGCGATTTTCCTACCGGCGCGATGACCTCCCCCGTCCGCACAGCCCGATTGGGACGAGCCTAGCAAACGCCGAAAACGAGAGCTTGCCCGAGCGAGTTGAACATTCCGGATACGATTCGAAAGATTCTCAACACCCCGGAACCCTTCATTTCTGCCGCCATTCGAGTGAGGTTCCGGACGGCAGGAGGCGCGCCGCACGAGCTATGTCCCAGTTTGCCAATCTCAACCCGCCGATGCTTTCCTGGGTTGTCATTTGGTCGGGAATGCTTGTGCCCGTCAGGCCGTACGGCAAGGGTTCGGCGCTGTTGGACTTTGCCAGATTGATCCACAGGATACCTGCGGGGTTTCTGGGACCCGCGGCCAGATATTGTTCGGACGACAATCTCGGTTTTAAGGGCGTGGGCGCTGGTTGTGGAGTCGAGCTTCCGTAGAGAGGTGCCGGCTTCGCGGCCGGTTGCTTCCACTCTTCTTCAAAAGTGGCGAGCCGGGGGCGGGGGACCGCATCGAGGATCGTCCATGAACCCCGGCCATACAAGTCGGGCCGCGCCGGCGACATGGGCAGCACCGCCACCAGTGCGCCGCCGCGGTAAATGTTCAATTGTGAGCGGCCGATCACGGCGGCTGTCACTGGATTCTGAGGATCGGCCTGCGGTTGAAGTGGCTCGTCAAAAGCCTTCTCTATCTCGAAGGGAATGACGTTGGGAACCCGAAAGGCCGCCCCGATTCCTGGCATGGCAGGCAGTCTGGAATTCAGCTGCCGCAGATAAGATTCCTGGCAATGAAATCGCTCGGCGACAAACTCCCAAGAACTGCGATAGGCCAGCATCGGACTCCCGGTCAGTTGCTCATAGCTCGTGGGAATCTGTTTGAGCGCACCTGCCGGGCGCTTCGGATCGACCGTCTGGGCCTTTGGAGGCGCTATGAAACGGAAGTCTTCCAGTTTCAACGGATAATGAGTGAGCACGTTAGGCACCGCCGCAAGGGCCTTTGCCGCAAGGGAGGCATCATCCTTCGCATCCTCATGTGTGCTCTGGTAGAGAAACTTGACCCTCTGAAAAGCAGGCCCGGGCTGGCCGGTGATGGGCCCGGCGGAGAACAGTTCGCGGTCTAGAAATACCTGAAGCCTCACGCCCTCAAGTTCGGGGGCCGTCGGCTCCAGCGCTTGCGCGTTCGTAGACGATGCGTCTTGGAGTTGCGGCGATGAAGGTGTCGCGACGCTCCGTTGGGCAGCCGCTGGAATCTTGAGAGTCTGGCCAATGCGGATCGTGTCGCTTTTCAAACCGTTCAGCTCCTTGATTTGCGTCACGGTGACCCCGAATCGTTTCGCAATAAGAATGAGAGCATCGCCTCGTTTCACTTCGTAGAGTGGATCGCCGCTTTGCTCTTGAAGTGGCGAGCGGACCGGCGCGGCCGCCGGTGCCATTCGCGCCAGATCCGGCAGCTCCAGGCCCCAATCTTTCGGATCGGAAGGCGCCACGCGCCACTTCCACTTCACGGCGTTCTCCAATCCGGGTTCGATGCGCGTGGGAGTGACCGGTTTTGAAGGCGTAGTCTGTGCCACCAAGGGCATGGGTGCGAGCACGATTGCGGCGAGGACTAGCGGCAATCTTGCAAAACGAGGAAGCATCAGAGGAGGGTTTTACTCCAATTCTTACTCCCTAGGCAAAGCAGCAATATTCTGCGGCCCCAAGCTCGAGTTCATTTGGTGAAGAAAGCGCACCTGGGCTGGACAGAGGCAAAAACCGTGATCAGCGATCGTGAAGTTCTGCTTGCTCCTGGCGGTCACTCGGAATTACTTTCCTCCGCTCCGGACAAAGCGTCGAATTCGGATAGCCGCATCGCTAGCTCAATGGTAGAGCAGGAGACTCTTAATC
>DASTFP010000080.1:0-5750 GCA_035719865.1 Terrimicrobiaceae bacterium
AGGAATGGCGACCTGATCTCGCCCGCGCCACACGGGCGACGGCGGGCATCATTATTCCGCTCCTGCTGGCGGAGACCGGACACATTCCCTTGCACGTGATTTTTGCGGCGATCGCCGCGCAAAACGTGGCCATGGCGGACGTGCGTGGATCCTATTCGCTGCGATTCGCGATTCTCTCCTCCGGGGCGTTGCTGTTTGGCCTTGCGGCGGGCCTTGGCTCGATGAGCTCCCAAAACTTGTGGATGGCCACGCTGCTGGCGGCTTTTATGGCGGTGGTCGCGGGAGGCTTGAGGCATTTGAGCACGGATTACGGCCCGCCGCTGTCGGTGCCGGTGGTGTTTATTTTCCTGATGGCTTCGGCGGAGCCGCCCGGTCATGGGGAGGTGCTCTTCCATTCGTTCTCCACATGGGCTGGCGGCGCCCTGGGAATCGTCTTGCAGATGGCACTGTGGCCCTTTCGACCTCAGCATCCCTTGCGCAGGGCAACTGCCGAGTGCTGGCAGGAAACCGGAAACTTGCTCGGCATCCTGAATGATGACGACCCACCAAGCACTGCAACAAGAGATGATTCAGTCGTCGCACAACAAACGCGGCTTCGCGAAACGCTCGACAGGACGCTGGTCACACTGAATGCGGCGCGATCCAAGCGAATGCATCAACTGGTGACGCGGCTGGAGGGGCTTCACACGCTTTGTGCAAGGTTCACCACCCAGGCATTGGCGCTGGAGACTGCCATGGAAACCCGCGGGATTGGTCGGGGCCTGGCGGAGGCGCAGGCCGCCTTTCAACCGGTCTTTCAATCGCTCGAGAACGTGGCGCGTGCCGTGGCGCTGACAATCGTCTCGCGGCAGCCGTCGCATTTGGCGGCCCTCGATGTCCGGCTGCGCCGATTGATGAATCTGCTCGGGGCTGCCCGCAAAGGGGTCGTCGCCCGATCGGGCAATCTTCCCTTCGCCGGGCATCTGGTGGACATTCTTGGCCAAATCGAAGGCCTGGTACCGCCGATCAAATCGGCTGTCCGCGACACCATCGATCGAGCGAGCGAACGCGGAGCTTTTTCCCTGGAGCTGCTGGATCTGCACACCTGGCGGCTGGGATCACTTCAAGCCGCCCTCAACCTGAGTCCCAGCGTTGACCGGTCTTTGGTTCGCTACATCCTGCGTTTGGGGACGCTCCTGGCCCTGAGTGTCTTGCTTTACAAATGGCTTGAGATCCCGCACGGCTACTGGCTGGGATTGACTCTTGCCGTCGTCATGCAGCCCGACTACGGGTCGACGCGGCAGCGAGCTGCGGAACGCGTCCTTGGCACTTTGTTGGGCAGCGCTCTGGCCAGCGGTTTATTGTTCCTGAAGCTTCCGCATATGGTGCTCCTCGCGGCGGCGGCGCTCACTGCCTTTCTCTTCGCGATGTTTCTCAAACGCCGATACGACGTGGCGGTGGTCTTCCTTACCATAATGGTCGTGCTTCTCACGGAAATCGGAGGCCCGGTAACCTGGCAACTCACTCTCGAACGTCTGGCGTGTACCCTTGCCGGAGGCGGATTGGCGCTGCTGGCAGCTCATTTGTTCTGGCCGGCATGGGAGAGAGATCGCTTTCAGCCGCTCATGAGCGAAGCGCTTCTCGCCAGCTGCGCCTATATCAAACTGATTTGCCGCAGCTTGCGCGAAGGAACCGGCCGCGGCCCGGAGTTCATTCCGGCGAAGAGACACCTTGAGACCGCGAACGCTGAGGTCTTTGCCTCTCTCCGGCGAATGTATGGTGAGCCGAAAAACCGAGCAGATATCCTTCAGGATGCCGCGGCGATGGCGAACGGCAACCTTCGGCTTACGCGCGTGCTGAATGTGCTCCTGCTCCACCTCTCGAACAACCCCTCAGCCGTGAGGGGACCGGCCTTGTCCGAGTGGGAAGATGCCGCGTGCTCGACCCTCGAAGTGCTCGCGGCGAGCGCGGAGACGAACGAGCAAGCGCTCCAACAGGCGCTATCCCGGCTCGAGGAGGTTGACCTTGGCAGCTCGGACCGGAATCAAAATTCAGAATCCTGGGTTTTTATCCAAGCTGCGCGCGCGTCGACCGAACTGAGCGCCATGCTGATCGACGCGATTTCTCCCGGAGACAGGCCGGTTCCCTCGAGATGATCGGCTTCGGGCGTAACCAACTCGATACTCAGAAATTTCCCGGGCGGAACGCGCCTTTCCGGCGTATAGGAAGTTCAATCAAAGATGAAGACGACGACTGTTATTGTGCCGTGGCAGGAGGGAATGCACCTTCGAAGGGCAGGCAACCTCGTAAAACTGGCAACGCAATTTAGATCGAGCATTCTTTGCAGGTTAGGGGAGAAGGTGGCTGATGCCCGGAGTGTCCTCAGTGTTTTGATTCTTTGTGCGGGTCTCGGCGCGACGCTCGAGATTGAGGCTTCGGGCCCCGACGAGCGCGAGGCCATTCACGCCGTCGACGCGTTTTTCGCGTCGAGTGACGAATCCAAACGCTGATCGTTCGTCGAAAGCTTCCTTGCGCCATCAGCACCTCGGCCACAGGAGAAAACACTGCGTTGACGAAGGATTGCGTCCGGGCGTATCGTTAATCGGAGGTTGTCGAATGAATACTGTGCCGGAGGTCGTCGACGATTGTGTGGCCGCCTTGGTGAAGGCTTTTCCGATCGAGGATGTATGGCTCCTCGAAGCGAATTCGGCGAGGGAATGCGAGTTGGAGAGCCCGGTTAATTTGGTCGTGGTTGTGCCGGATGAATCCGAAGCGCATGTCATCGAGAGGGCGGCTGTCGAAATGGTCCGCGAACGTCCAGAGTGGAATGAAATCGACGTCTTTGTTTTTCCCTTGTCGGTCATCACGAGGATTCCACGTCCACTCCTGGTGAAAATGGCCCTCACTGGCGGGCGGAATATCTACTGCAAATAGTGAATCCTCCCACAGTCGCCATCTTGCGCCAAGGCCTCAGGGTTGAAGGAGCCAAACGAGTAGTTACCCAGGTGTCTCTACGAACTGAGCAACTGCCGGAGCACAAAGGGCAGGATTCCGCCATGCATGTAATAGTCGACTTCGATCGGCGTATCGATGCGAAGCTTGACCGGCTGTTCAACGACTGATCCGTCCTTGCGTGTGATACGCAAGGTGACATCCTGGCGCGGCTCAATGTCATCGGACAGCCCGAGCACATCGGAAATCTCCGTGCCGTCCAGACCCAGGGTTTGAGCGGTGACTCCCTCGGGGAACTGGAGCGGAAGCACCCCCATTCCCACGAGGTTCGAACGGTGAATGCGCTCGAAGCTCTGCGCCACGACAGCCTTTACGCCGAGAAGGTTCGTGCCCTTCGCGGCCCAGTCACGGCTTGAACCGGTCCCGTATTCCTGGCCGGCGAAGATGATGAGCGGGATTCCATCGGCCTTGTAGGCCATGCAGGCGTCGTAGATGAACGTGGGTTTGCCATCCGAGGCCTTGATCTCTTTGTCCGGAGCGGCGACGTCTTTCTCGCCAAAGTAGAGCGTGTAGCCTCCTTCAACGCCGGGGACCATAAGGTTTTTGATCCGCACGTTCGCGAAGGTGCCGCGAGTCATGACACGATCGTTGCCGCGGCGTGAGCCGTAGCTATTGAAATCCTCCGCAGGCACGCCGCTCTCAAGGAGAAATTTCCCGGCCGGGCTGGTCTTCTTGATGGCACCGGCGGGGCTGATGTGATCGGTCGTGACGGAATCGCCGAAAATGCCAAGCGGGCGAGCGCCCTTGATTTCGCTGATATGGCCGGGCTCCATGCCGAATCCAACGAAGAATGGCGGCTCCTGGATGTAGGTACTCTTGCGGTCCCATTCGTACACTTCTCCGGTGGAGGAGGGAATTTCGTTCCACTTTGGGTTTTGCTCGGCGAAATCGGAGTAAAGTTTGCGATAAACTTCCGGCTTGAGGGCGGAAGCCATGGCCGAGCGGATCTCCTCGAGCGTCGGCCAGATCTCCTTGAGATAAACGTCCTTGCCATCCGTGTCCTTCCCAAGCGGCTCGGAGTTCAGGTCAATGTCCACCGTCCCGGCGAGAGCAAAGGCGACGACCAGCGGAGGCGACATCAGAAAATTGGCGCGGATGTTCTGGTGTACGCGAGCCTCGAAGTTGCGATTGCCAGACAGGACGCTGGCAGCCACGAGATCATTTTTGGCGATGGCTTCCTCGAGCGCGGGATGCAGCGGGCCCGAATTTCCGATGCAGGTTGTGCAGCCGTAGCCGACGGTCTGAAAGCCGAGCTTGTCGAAGAAAGGCTGGAGACCGGTCTTTTCGAGATAGTCTGTGACGACGCGCGAGCCGGGGCCCAGGGAGGTCTTGACCGCGGGATTCACTTTCAATCCGCGCTCGACAGCCTTCTTGGCGAGCAGAGCCGCGCCGAGCATCACACTGGGATTGCTCGTATTTGTGCAACTCGTGATGGCAGCTATAAGAACGCTTCCGTGCCCGATCTCCGCATCCGACTGAGGGTGCGCCGAATCCGGAAACACCGATCTGTCGGGTGTCGGGCGATTTTGAATCATTTCCGCCTCGTCCCGCGGCAGACCTTCGGGGGGATGGTTGGTGTGAGTGTCTGTGGAAGGCATATCAAGCTCCGCGGCCGGCGGATTAGAGCCGTTAAGGCGCACCGGAACTCTCAGCAACAGGTCGCCCGTCTTCTTTCCATAACCGCCTTCCGCGACAGGTTTCTCGAAAAGGGCTTCGAAGGTCTTCTTGAGCTCAGGAAGATTGATGCGGTCCTGCGGCCGCTTCGGGCCGGCTACCCCCGGCACGATGGAGCCAAGATCCAGCTCGAGCTCCACGGTGTAGTCCACGTCGCCCTGGCGCGGTATTCCCCAAAGACCCTGGGCCTTATAGTAGTTTTCAAAGGTCACGCAGAGTTCCTCGCTACGCCCGGTGCCCCGCAGATACGCGAGAGTTTCTTCGTCCACCCCAAAGAACCCCATCGTGGCGCCATATTCAGGAGCCATATTGCCGATAGTGGCCCGGTCGGTGACGGAAAGCGCGGCCGCGCCCTCGCCAAAGAACTCAACAAACTTGCCGACGACCTTCTGCTGGCGAAGCATCTCCGTGACGCGCAGGACGAGATCAGTTGCGGTGACGCCCTCCTTGAGGGTGCCGGTGAGATTGACGCCCACGACTTCCGGTGTGAGGAAATACACCGGCTGGCCGAGCATCCCCGCTTCAGCCTCAATTCCGCCGACACCCCACCCGACGACGCCAAGGCCATTGATCATGGTCGTGTGGGAGTCGGTGCCGACGAGGGTGTCAGGATAGTGGACGGTGCCCTGGGGCGTTTCGGCGCTGAGAACGCCCTTGGCAAGATATTCGAGATTGACCTGGTGAACAATGCCGATGCCCGGAGGAACCACGCCGAAAGTCTTAAAGGCTTGCTGGCCCCACTTGAGAAACTTGTAGCGTTCGCGATTCCGCTTGAATTCCATTTCGAGATTCAGGCGCAAGGCTTGGGCCGATCCGAAAAAATCCACCTGCACCGAGTGGTCCACAACGAGGTCGACCGGCACCAGCGGCTCGATGATCTTGGGATCTTTCCTCAAGCTGGCGACCGCGGAGCGCATGGCGGCGAGATCCACGAGCAAAGGGACACCGGTGAAGTCCTGGAGCACGATGCGCGCGACGACGAAGGGAATCTCTTCCGGTGCGGGCGCCTTGGCGTTCCATGCGGCCAAGGTCTCGACGTCTCTTTCAGTGACTTTCTTTCCGTCGCAGTTTCGGAGCACCGATTC
>DASTFP010000081.1:0-3015 GCA_035719865.1 Terrimicrobiaceae bacterium
CAAGGATCCTGCGAAACCGCCACGATAAGAAATCGGTCCGAAACGAAAAAGACCGGGAGATCCTCTATTTATGATGGTTTAATGGTGGTGGGCAGGAGTGGATTCGAACCACTGAAGGCGTAAGCCAGCGGATTTACAGTCCGCCCCGTTTGGCCACTTCGGTACCTACCCGTCTACGAAACTCTGCCAACGCCGACTTGAGCTACTGGCTCGCCGTGTCGAAGAAACGTGGCTGAATTGTAATAGATTTTATCACGATTTTTGCCAGTGGAAAGTCGTTGCTGTCCGAGGGCTGGTTGCTGATGGAATCCAGCACATCCAAGCCCTCCAAAACTTCTCCAAACACCGTGTATTTGCCGTCAAGCTTCGGCATGGGCGTCAAGCACACGTAGAACTGGCTACCGTTCGAAGCTTTGGACGGATTGACGGTGTCGCCCAGGCGCGACATGGCTACCGTGCCGCGGACATGATTGCGCCCCAGTTCCGCGGGAATGGTATAACCGGGTCCCCCGGTGCCTGACCGGTCGGCAACGCCACGACGGCTCATTGGGTCGCCGGTCTGCACGAGCGCGCTCGGGAACACGCGATGGAAGCGCATTCCGTTGTAGAATCTCTTGCGGCAAAGTTCTTTGAAGTTCGCAACGGTCGCCGGGGCCGCGTCGTCGTAAAGACCGATGACTACTTGCTGCAAAGCCCTCTCCTTGCCGATCTTGATTTGCATGACCGCGACTTCCGGACCAACGGTGGCGGCGGACGATAGTCCGAGGGCAGCGAGAACGATGGCGACAACTGAAATAAGGATTTTCATCAGGAGACAAGAGGAAATTGAGAACGTTCGACCCGGCCAAGGCAAGCACCACTTTCGTCCACGACAGAGAACGAAGTGTCCGGAACCTGGGCGTGCACGTATCCCAAGGAGACGGTTTGTTGAAGTTCGGGATGATAGGCGGCGCTCGTCAGGCGGCCGGCTTTTTGATCATTTGAAGCGAGAAGAGTTGCGGTGCTGGCCTTCAGGGGATCGAAGTCTCCCACAAACCCGCAAAGGCGGCGGTTCACCCGCCCGACACTATGGATCCGCGAAACGACTTCCTGTCCCACGTAGCATCCTTTTTTGAAATCCACCGCGATCTGATCAAGGCCGGCTTCCTGAGGAAGAGTCTCCTCGGAAAGTTCATTTCCCCAGCGCGGGATGCCGCGCTCGATACGCAGCAGCTCGATCTCGTCATTGGAGGCTTCCATCAAATCATCAGGCGCTCCGTGGAGATCGACTCCTTCGACGCCCAGTCGTCGAATGCGCAAACCGACTCTTCCAGCGCTTGACAGGTGGAAAACATGGCAGCGCTGCGGGTCCTGGGGCATCAGGTCGAAGGCAACATCGTCCGAGACCGCATAGCGCTCGAGGCGGGCGGGCAAAGTTTCCTCGAGGGAGCCATGCCCCTCGACGACAAGCGCCTCTCCATCGAACCATACAAAAACGTCAGCACAAAGCTTGCCTTTGGCGGTAAGGACCAGGGAAGCCATGGCCTCACCCGGCGCCAGGCGGCGCAGATCGTTGCTGAGTTGTCCGTTGAGGTAGCGAAGACGGTCCGCGCCGGTGACGCGAAGGCGTGTGCGCGGGCCGGGAAAGAAAAATCCCCCTGCCCTGCGAAGCGTACTGAGGCGGCTCGTTTCCGACGGCACAACACTTCACTGGCGGCTTCCGAAAAAGAGGAACCGCCTCTTCCTTTCCCTCCGGGGCGCGTTCGTTCCGTTTTCCCCGGGCTTGGCTTTTGAGGCGAAGACGTCATCGGGGAGCGAGTTCTCCTGACTAGGATAACCGTAATGCTGCGCGATGGAGGAGAAGTCGAGCTCGCCCCAACCCTTTTGAAGTCCTGACATTGCCGAACCGGCGAAGGCCGCTGCCTGCGGCAATTCGACGCCATGCTCATGCGCCATTTCAAGGGCAATCTGGACATCCTTGAACATGTGTTTAAGCGAGAATCTCGGATCAAAGTCTCCAACAATCATCGCGGGCACCTTCAGGTCGGCCAGGGAGGAGTGAGCGACATGGTTTCCGAGCGCCTCTCCAAGTTTGTATAGGGGCACGCCGTTCGTCTCGAGCAGGGCCATGGCCTCAGCGAAGGACCCGACCGAGGCAGCCACTATCAGGTTTGTGGCAATCTTCATCGCGGCGGCCTGGCCAATATCACCGATAGGAAGTATCGCCTTGGCATTGACCTCGAGCTGAGGTCGGGCCCGTTCCAAGACCTCGGCTTCGCCACCTATGAAAAACACGATTTGCGCGGCCTCGGCCGCGTCCCGGCTGCCGGTAAAAGGGGCGTCGAGATACCTGGCATGCCGATCATGGATCATTCGAGCGGCCTCGAGCGTCTCCTTCGGCGCGATGGTGGCGTGGTTGAGAACAATGTGCTCCGGCCCAATCGCGGGAGCCATCGCCTCGATGGTCTCGATCAACGCGGGGCCATCCGAGACGAAGATCTGAATGATTTTCGCCGATTCGGCTACCTCCGAGGCCGACGACAGAAAATTAGGCTCTGGACGCGGCGTTCGATTCCACACCCACGTTTGGAAGCCCGCCTTGCGCAGGTTCGCAGCGACGCGGCTGCCAATGATGCCTAGACCAATGACTCCGGCATTCTGTCTGACGGTTCGTGGCATCAGTTTCCTGCCGGCTCGCTGGGAGAGGGCGCCGGCGACGCCGGCGGAGGAAGGCTGCTCTCAATCTGCGCCGAACTGCGCAGCGACTTTAGCAAGGCTTGCGCAGCCTCCTCCTGTTTCTTGGACTTCAGGTAGGCAATCAACTGCGCCTTTACTTCGTCATAGGGCAGGGTGCCGGCGGCCTTCTTGTCTGTCACCTTGATGATGTGCCAGCCGAACTGAGTGCGCACCGGGTCGCTGATATCACCAACTTTTTGGCTGAACGCTGCGCTGGCAAACTCAGGAACCATGCGGTCTTTCGGAAAAAATCCCAGGTCACCCGCCGATTCTTTCGCGCCCGGCTCCTCGGAAAGTTCC
>DASTFP010000082.1:0-9597 GCA_035719865.1 Terrimicrobiaceae bacterium
CGCCGCTTGCGGATGTAAAACCTCATGAGACCGCCTCCACCACAGGAGTGGCGCCCGGCGGGTAGCATTTCACAATCAAATCCGTGACAAGGGATTCCATCTCGACAGCCATCATCTCGATCCGCCGCTGAAAATAGTTGAAGGTGATGAGACTTGGCACGGCAACCGCAAGACCCACGATTGTGGTGTTAAGGGCCTCCGCGATGCCGCGTGCCACGGCGACAGGATCATTGCCTATGCCCGCGAAAATGCTAACCAGCCCGGACAGGGTGCCCAACAAACCGAGGAGGGGCGCGATTCCGGTAGTAATCTCCAGAATAACCAAGCCGCTTTCCAGCCGCGCGACCTCATGGCGCGCACGAGTCTGAACGGCTTCAACTGCTTCGGCCCGGGACCAGGCAAGATGCTGCAACAGTGTGCCCAGAATCCGGGAGAGGGCGGAAGGATGCTGCAGGATGAGCCGTTCAAGCTTGTCAAGGTCGTCTCCCGGTTGAAGCCGTTCGATCTCGTCGGCGACGTCCGGGGGAAGGATGGCTCTCTCTCGAAGGGCGGCGACGCGCAGAATGATGACTGTGCCGGCCAGGACGGAAACAGCCAGAAGGATAGCCATGAAAAAGCCACCCCTTATGAAAAAGTCGAGGGCGCCCTGAACGATCGAGGCAAACAAGAATTCCATTAGTTTGAGAGTATTGTGAACGAGTATTCGATTTCGATGCGGCTGCCCTCGAGCATAGGTAGGAGTTCCTTCGGAATTGGAGGAATCTCTGCTTCCATGATTGCCCGCACGCTGCAAGCTGCAAAACTCTCGTTCGAGCTGTTTCGCAAGACCTGTACCCGCTCGACCTTTCCGCTTTCGCGAACGACGAACCGAACTTCTACTGTACCGACATTAAGCAGTTCGATTTGATCGCTCACGTGAAAGTACCATCGCGAGCCGATGGCATCGGAAAGCAATTTCTTATAGCGCCCCAAAGGTGTTGCGGTGGCGCTGACCGCGGAGCGACCCCGGTTGGAGATGTTGCCCTTAATCCGGGTAATGCGCGTTTGCGGCTGATATCCTGGTGGCTGCGAAGGCTGGGTCTTCTGTTCTTGCTCTTGCCGCTTGGCGGTCTTGGCGGGTTGCGGACGCGGGGAGGTCTTTGGTTTGGGCGGCTCGAGGAGCGCCAACTGCGTGCTTTCTGTCTGCCTGAATTTGGGTTCTGCCTCCGCCTCGGGCTGAGGCGCTGCTTCCTGGCGGGGCGGAACCGCTGGGGTTGAAGGGCGCGCCTGCGGACCCGCTGTGTATTCCTTGTTCTCGAAACTCAGGGCCGGGCTCTCCTGCCCGTCCTGTGTCGGAATCGGAGCGTCACCGGTCGCAGGCAGAGACGAGGCGGCGTGTGTATCCTTATCAGACTCGAACACGCTCTCCTCCGGAGGTTTTTCCGCGCGCTGAGATTCGTTTGTTTCGACGTAGGATGGTTCTTGCTTTGGCGCGGATTTCGGAGGCGCAACGAGCGTCAGTTCAACGGGCTCTTTGTCGGCTTGCCGAACGAAGAGGGGAGGACGGATCGAAAGGCCCACAGCGACCAGTAGGATGATGAGTAAGTGGATCACTATGGAAGCGATGAACGCGCCAGTACTCTTCCGGCGGTCCTCTTCCCTCCACGTCAGCGTAGTCGTGCTCATGCGGGCAGGGTTTTGCTCATTCGGGCATGGTGAAAGAGATACTGCTGAATGTAGCCGGCATAGGCACCGAATCTACGGTTGGAAAATTCCTCCAAGGCGCGAAGCGAAGAGCGGCGCTTTCTCATGGCTCGAAGGATCCTGGAAATCCAAATGTCTACCGGAACCGCGTCGAGTCGCTCATACGCGAAGAGCAAGACGCAGTTGGCCACCTTTCGCCCCACACCGGGCAGGAGGCAAAGCTGGCTGCGAGCTTCATCGGTCGGTCTGCTTTCAAGCGCGTCGAGGTCGACCTCCCCTGAAGCGATGGCCGTGGCTGCGCCCAAAAGGCTTTTCGCCCGGAAACCCAAGCGGCATTCTCGCAGCTCACTCTCCGTTGTCTGTGCGAGGCGGGATGCCGTAGGAAACGCATTTATCCGTGAGCCTGGTATTTTTTGGCCATAGGCCTCGCGCAGTTGAAGGGAGATCTGCCGAATGTGGGCGACCTGCTTCATCGGTGAAGTGATGAACGTCGCGAGGCACTCCCACCGCGGCTGCCGAAGGATGCGGATTCCCCGGCACGCCGCAAGGGCGGCGCGGCTGAACGGGTCGGAGGGAAAAGCCGCGTAGATGGCCTCCAAAGGGTGATCAAGCGAGAAGTATCTTCGAGCCAGATCTTCGCGACCTGCAGGTACCCGCAGCAAGGCTCCGTTCTGCTCAGCGCAGAGCGGCTCTCGATCAACCAAAATCTCCCAACCGTTCCCTTCGGCCATGGCATGAAAAACCTGTCCGCTTTCCAGCGTTCGCCGCAGGTCAAACTCCGCCACCGGAAACTCTACAATCTTGCTATGCGGCTTCAACGAATGGAATTACTCGGGTTCGTTCACGTCAAGCCTCCACCAGCACGAGGTCTCCATAAAGCGTCGACGACGAGGCGGACGCGATCCGGACGTCGAAAATCTGCCCGATCTGGCGCAGGGCACCTTCGAACACGACGATCTTGTTGGTCCGAGTGCGGCCGGTAAGCCGGTTGGGGTTGTGTTTGCTGGGGCCCTCGCAGAGAATCTGGACTCTGCGTCCGACGCAGGCATTGAGCTTCGCGCGCGCGCTACGATTGATTACTTCGAGGAGATCCTGGTTGCGCATTTCTTTTACTTCTTCTGCGACCTGCTGATCCATTTTTGCGGCCGGAGTATCGCGCCGCGGCGAGTATCGAAACACGAAGGCATTGTCGAAGCCGACTTTGTCAGCGAGATCGCGAGTCTGCTTGTAGTCCTCCTCAGTCTCCCCAGGGAAGCCTACGATGATATCGGTTGTGATGGCAATGCCCGGACGCGCCTGTCGCAGCCGCTCAACGAGTCGCGAATACATTGCCGACGTGTATCCGCGCCGCATCGCCTTGAGAATCCGGTCGGAGCCACTCTGCAGCGGAAGGTGGACGTGCTCAACAAGCTTGTCCTGCCGGGCGAAGACGCCGACGAGGTCCTCACGGAAACCGATGGGGTGCGGGGAGGTGAAGCGTACGCGGGCGATCCCCTCGACCGCGCAAACGGCGTCGATGAGTTGAACAAAAGGGCTCAAGCCGTCGCGTTTCTCGAACTCGTGGCGCCCGTAGAGATTGACGATCTGACCGAGGAGGGTGACTTCCTTTACGCCCCGCGCGGCCAGGTTTTGAATCTCGTTCGTGATTTCGGCGATAGAGCGGCTTCGTTCGGCGCCACGCGTCTGGGGGACGATGCAGAAAGCGCAATGCATGTTGCAGCCCTGCATGATGGAGACAAACGCCGTGGCCTGAGAATCTGTTGCCAGGTGATCGCGGATGGCCGACTGCGAGCCTTCCTCTTCCCCGATGTCCATGATCGGCAATCGCGGGTCGTCCATTCGGTAATGCAAGTTGCGCCGCAGGAGTTCATCGACATGGTCCGCCACGCGGTGAAATTTCTGAGTTCCGACGATCAAATCGACTCGGGATGCGGAGCGCAAAAGCTCCGGGCCACGGCTCTGTGCCATGCAGCCCAGATAGGCGAGGACGAGATGAGGGCGTTTCTCGCGAAGGCGCTGCAGCATTCCCATTTTGCCGATGGCCTTCTGCTCCGCCATGTCTCGCACGCTGCAGGTGTTCAGCAAAATGACATCGGCCTCCGTCTCATCCCCTGCAAGACGGTACCCGCGCATCAGAAACGACTGGGCGACCTGCTCGGAGTCGCGCTCGTTCATCTGGCAGCCGTAGGTCTTGATATAAAAGCTGGGCATGAGTCAGAAACGAAAAACCTAGCGTCCGCGGCAAAAATTTCCAGTCTTCACAATTGAGGTGAGTAATGAGAAAAAAGCTCTTGTTATTTCCCGGCGGTCGCGCGGATGCTTTGAAAGCAATGCCTAAATCCACCCCCGCCAAAGCAGGCTATCTGATGCCCGCCGAATGGGAGCGCCATGAGGCGACCTGGATTTCATGGCCTCATCCGGATGGCGCGAGCTTTCCTTTGGCCTACCACCGCGTCATCCCAGTCTTTGTTGAGATGGTGAAAGCCCTCGCGGACTCCGAAATCGTGCGCATCAACGTGAGAGACGCCGAACAGAGGGATGAGGTGCGCGGCCTGCTTGGAAATTGCCCGCCCGGCCGGATCGAACTTTTCGAGGTGCCGACCAACGAACCCTGGTGCAGAGACCACGGACCAATCTTCCTTCGACGCAATGAGCGACCCAGGCTTGCAGCGGTGAACTTTGGTTTCAACGCCTGGGGCTACAAACTGTCGCCATTCGAAGATGATGATGCGGCGGCCAGGCTCATCGCGGAGAAAATTGACGTGCCGGTTTTCGATTTCGGAGACTTTGTTCTCGAGGGAGGCTCGATTGACGTGAATGGACAGGGGACGGCGCTGACCACTGAATCCTGCCTGCTCAATCCAAACCGCAACCCGGATCTGTCCCGCGAACAGATCGAAGCGACCCTCCGCGAAGCTCTTGGTTTGACCCAGATTCTCTGGCTTGGAGACGGGATCGAGGGCGACGATACCGACGGACATGTCGACGACATTACGCGATTCGTGAGCTCGAACACCGTCGTGACGGTTGTCGAGGAGGATGAGGACGACCTCAATTACGAACCTCTCCAGCTCAATTACCAACGGCTTCGCACGATGCAGCTCTCGACTGGTTTGCCCCTGCGCGTCTTGAAGCTGCCAATGCCTTCGCGCATCACGCGAGAGGGCCAGCGCCTTCCGGCCAGCTACGCGAACTTTTACGTTGGCAACACGGTCGTGCTCCTGCCCACCTACCACGATACAAACGACGCGTGGGCGGCCTCCGTATTGAGAGAGGCGTTTCCGGGCAGGAGGATTGTGCCCATTGACTGTCGTGAGCTCATCTGGGGTCTGGGTGCTTTTCATTGCCTGACCCAGCAACAGCCGGCCGCATAAAACAATTTGCCTTGGGCCGGGGACATTGTAACCTCCATGGTTCCTTATGGCAAAGAAATCATGGCTCGAGCGCGACAAGCGCAAACGCAAGGTGGTGGAGAAGCATGCCGAGCTTCGTGAGGAGTTAAAAGCGAAGAAGGATTATTCCTCGCTTTCGCAGTTGCCTCGGGATGCCAGTCCAACCAGGCTTGTCAATCGCTGCCAGGTTAGCGGACGCCGGCGCGCATACATGCGGCGATTCAAGATATCCCGCATCACCTTCCGCGAGCTTGCCTCGGCCGGCATGATTCCCGGGGTGACAAAATCGAGCTGGTAGTTCCCCGCAGCGCACGGAGAGTATTTGCGTGCCGATCTACGAATACGAGGTGACAAGCGGCGATTGCCGCGTGTGTGGAGGCCGTTTCGAGCTCCGGAGACCCCTCAATCGCCCGCCGCTCCTTCGTTGCCCGCTTTGCAGGCAGGCGGTGCGCAAGGTTGTCTCGAGTGCCAATAGCCCAAGACTCTCCAAGCCCCTCAGTGTAAGCGACGCCAGGAAGGCGGGATTTTCCGTTTTCGACAAGCGGGAACCCGGTGTCTACGAGAGGCTGTAGGTTTCAAGACAGGCCATGGCGGTGTTGACGTGAGCATCAACTACTTTCTGCACCTCGGGAGCGTAGCCGCCTGCGAGGACCCAAGCTACCGGCAGCCCGTGGGTTCGCGCGAAGGCAAACACTTTCCTGTCGCGCGCAAAGAGATCTTGACGATCCAAATTGAGGGGCGAGTAGGGATCGTCGCGGAGCGGGTCGGCCCCCGCCTGGAAGAGTAGGATGTCTGGTCGTTCTCCCGCGATCAACCAGGCGAGATGTTCGTCCAGGAGGCTTTGGAGTAGCTCGCCGTCGTTCTCGGAGGGGGATAGGGCCACTGAGAGATGGTTGTCACCATCGGTGTGGCGGCGCTTGCTCACGTCGCGATAAGGAACATTGTTCGCATAGTCATTGCCGTAGATCGATAGCGCCTTGATCCACGGCCGGGACGCGGCGAGGGCCGCCGTCCCGTTCCCATAGTGCAGATCCAGGTCAAGAATTGCTCCGGAGAGGATCAACCCCTTGGCCCGAAGCGCTTCCAAGGCGACGATGAGCCCATTGAAGGTGCAAAATCCTTCTCCGTGGTCCGCGAACGCATGATGAAAACCGCTTGCCAATGCGCCGGAAACTCCCTGCTCGAGAGCTGTTCCGGCGGCCGCAAGAACACCTCCGTTGGTTAGGAGCACGCTGGGATACAGCGCTGGCGACCAGGGAAACTTCTGCGATTCGGCGAGTTCGCGAGGCAACCCGGTCCTGACAGCGCGGACGTAATCGGGGGTATGGACTCGTAGGAGGTCACTTTCCGAGACAGGTTGTGGAGCGCAAAGCTCGACTCCAGCGTTCTTGCTCAGCTCTCCAGCAACGAGGGCAAACTTTCGCATCGGCATCACGTGATCCCCGATGGGCGCGGCAAACCCGGGATCGTGATAGAGACGCAACTTCATGACGCCGCTGAAAGGCTCCCGAATCCTCCGGTCCCTTAGCCGCGAAGATCTGTCGCCGGGGGCAGCAAGTCGATGACTTCATTTCGGCCGGGATACGTTCGGAGGCTTTCAATGAGCGGAGCCATGTCGCGAGGCCGGAAAGTCACCGCATACATCCGGTAGAGCGCATCCGCGATTCCAAGGATTTCCGCCCCGGAGATGATTGATTCCTTTTCTCGCCCCACGCGGCGAACGATGAGCGCCAGCGACAGGGGCCGCGGACCACCGCTCAGGTCGATCTGTTCCGGAGCTCTAAAGTCAGGCTGAAGATATTTAACCCTCCGGGGATCGATCATCAGGTAGCCCGCTTTCTCATAGGCCTTCAGGCGAACGAATGTCGTTGAATCGTTGTCATTTAGGAACTTCATCTCTCCCACCAAGGTGATGGGAGAATCTGCCGGACGTTGCTGGGCTGCCAGGCATTCGCGCGCACTCTGTATCGGGAGGGCGCGCAACCATCCAGCTAGACCCGTGCGACGCCACTCCGGAGCGACAAGATTGTGAGAGAGATGAACAAGAGCGCCCTCGATTCCCTCCCGCACGATTGCCGTGTGATCGCGGACGGCGGCGAACTTGCCGTCTGACGTGACCAGACTCAGGCGGTAGCGAAGGGCACAGCCGTTCACTAGGTGGTTTCCGTCCCAGAGCAAGCGGCGCGACAGGACCGTTGGCTGCTCAACTTCGCTGTTCGCGCCAAACTCCGCCCAAAGGGCGCCGAAGGCGGCGTCGAAAGCAGGATCGTCGGTCGACTCAATGCTTTGGAGCGTAATTCCCGACCAGTCGCGATGAAGACTCCGAGCGTCACCCGGGGAGAGGTCGGCCGGAAGCATCCAATTTTGCAAAGTGAAATCCAAGGTAGCGGGCATTTTTTAGGGTCGCAGGCCGTTTGGACCTGCTGGGCGGCATTACGGGAGTGATTGCCGCGCAAGGTATTAATCCAACCGTAAGTCGCACGTCAAATCGCTCTTTCGACCGCCACGGCACGGGCGCCCCGAAAAGCCCGGATTGCCCGCCTTCAAAACAGCTCGAAATGCGACATCATTTTGCCCGATCTCAAAGCGCGCCGCGATGCGTCCCGACTGGCGCTCGGCAATCGTGAGCAAGAGAGGAAGTTGCGTCGGGATGCCGGGGTGCATCGATGGGTAAAGGTTCGTGCGCCTGTAGCGAAGTCCGGCAAGCCACGTGCCAGGCGATGCGGGCTTCAGCGCGAGCGGTCGGCCATTAATGGAGATCTGGTAGCGCTCATTGAAGGTGGCGTCGCCGCAAAATTCGAGCCGCTGCATTGAAGTGTCGACGAATCGACTTGTGGTTCCGCCCTCGACAGGGGTTTCGCAAAGAAGCGGCCAGCTTTCCAACGCCCTCCGAACGGTAAGGCGAGCGCTGCCCCGCTTCCAATCAAGAAGGATGGGAAATCGCCAGTTCCAGATGCTTCGATATATCCCGCGATGCAACCGGAAGCCGTCCTTTCCCAATTCATCGAGGATCTCTTCGAAATCGCTCCAAAGCCGTTGTGGCAGCAAATACTCATCGTGCAATTTCATGCCGAATCTCTTGAGGCTTCGGGGAACTTTGGCCTCGAGCAGGTGGGCAGCGATGCAGGTCCAAAGAAGGGCTACACTTCCCATCCAGTCCGCGCGCGGCAGGGACTCGATCGCGCGAAACTCGATGAGCCCGAGAGCTCCGGAGGGCCATGCGGTGTTCCAAAACTTGTCGAAGCTCATTTCGCTGCGGTGCGAATTGCCGGTGACGTCGGTTTGAAGGTGGCGGAGCGTCTCGTTGATGACCTCTCGATGGTCGCCCGGCGGCAGCGACTCCAGGAAGGAGTATGCCATGTCGATGTCGTAGAGATCGCGTGCGGATTCGTCCGGACGCGGAGCTTGCGAGGATGCACCCACGTAGCAACCCGTGAAAAGGTATGCCAGGGAGGGGTGATGCTGCCAGAATCGGAGAATCGCCACGAGCCAGGCGGGCCGGGTGAAAAAAGGATTCGCGTCAAGGGTGGGACCGCCCCAAAGCAGGTGGTTTCCACCGCCCGTGCCCTGCGGATGGTCCCATAAAGACTCCTTCCAGGAACGCAGCCCTGCCTCCTCGCAACAGGATGTTACCGCCTCAATCCAGCCGACGTATTCGTGCCAACTCGAACATGCAGGGAGGTTGACTTCCAGCACGCCAGGATCCGCGGACAAGCCGACGGAGGTCCAGCTCCCGGTCTCGTCCGCGGGAATATAACCTTGGAGCGCCACTCGGGCGATGCGGTTGCTCAGGGCCGATTTCTCAATCGCGGAGAGCAATTCAAGGAAGGGTTGCTGAACCAGCGGGGGTATGAATACCGCGATGGCGTCACCATTTCTTTCGATGGACAGCGCCCGGCGAGGGACCTTGGGTGGCAGGCGGTCGAGCGGAAGACGCAGTCCGGACGGGCCGTCCGCCGCTGAGAGGACGCGGGCGTCCTTGGAGAGCGACCAAGGCGAAGAGCTCCAGCCGCTACCGTCGTGGTCAAGCGGAATCGCAAGAATCTCTGCCTTTGGATTGCTTGGATCCTTAAAGGGGAGCCAATGAGCCGGAACACGCAGCTGTGCACGGATTCCGGAGGCGAACAGGGCAAGCGCATTCGGCTTAAGCGATTCGGGGCGTTCCGGCTTCCGAAAAAGAGGCGTGCCGTCGCGGTTGGAGAGGATGCGCAACACCCACCGCGGGTTAACCTCGCCCGGGTAGGATTTACCCGGACAGAAGAACACGGCTGAATCGGCCATGTGCCTCCGCTGAAGATTTCCAGCGACTTTCCAGGCGTAGCGCAGTTTGGTGGGTCCGACGGCATCGTAGTTCCACTCCGCACCCTCCGGGTTGATCGGAACGAATGTTGGTTCGCCGCCGAGGGTCAGTTGAACGCCGCGTTTCCTGAAGGCAGCTTCGGCCCGGCTTGTAGCTTGGCTCATCCAGCGAGCAATCATACGATTCGCATGGGACAGCATAGTTTTGCAGGCAGTCTCCTTT
>DASTFP010000083.1:0-12430 GCA_035719865.1 Terrimicrobiaceae bacterium
GCTAACTTAGTACGTTACGGAGACGCGCGTGCCGTGCGGCGCGTTGGCGAAAAAGACCTGCGCCATACGCAGCGGTAAACGGATGCATCCATGGGAATCCGGCACTCCCGGAAGATATCCGGCGTGCATGCCGACCCCGCCATAGATCCTCATGAAATAGGGCATTGGCGCGCCGCGAAACGAAGTGCCCGGCGGTTTGGGATCCTCCATGACGCCTACGTTTCTCACCACGACGTTCCCGGAGGAATCCACGTAGTCGCCGTAGAGCGTGGAGAGATGATCTCTGTCTTTCTGAATGATGCTAAAGCGGCCGGTCGGAGTTTGATAGCCCTCGCGCCCGCTTGAAATCGGAGACATGCCGACAAGTTTTCCAGCCTTATAGAAGAATGCCTTTTGAGCGCCGAGGTCGATGACGATCGATGGCGACCCGGAGACGTCGCTTCCGCGCCAGAACCCTTCCTCTTGCGGCTTGGCGGCCTGGGTCTGCCTGGTTACGACCGAGCCGTCCGCACCCAGATACAAGGTAGCGTAGGCGTCTGTGAGGTATCTCATCCGCGGTGACGGAGGAGGGGCTGTCGAGCATGCGGCGACCAGCACCGCAGTCAGCAATAGGCAAGCTCTCTTCACCGCGTTATCCCTTAGCGGGAAACTCACAGGTGGAAAAGAAACAAAGTCGCTTGAAGCCTGGTACGGCCATGCGATCAGTTGCTTCATGAAGGACGATGTTCGGGAGATTCAGATGGAGTTGCTTCCGCCCGCGCCGGATCAGAAGGACGAATTTGCCCGCCTCCTCGCCTATATCCTCGATGATCTCATCCCCATTCCCGGCACAAAGTACCGCGTGGGCCTTGACCCCATCATCGGGCTCATTCCCGGCCTCGGCGATACCTCCACGGCCGCCGCCGCCTCGTTGATCCTCGTTCAAGGTCTCCGTGCGGGGGTTCCCCGCGTGGTGCTTGTGCGCATGGCGATCAACATCCTTATCAATTCCATCCTCGGGGCCCTCCCCGGCCTTGGAGATCTGTTCTCTGCCTGGTTTAAATCCAACCAACGCAATTATCTTCTTTTGCGTCGTCATTCTGCCGGCGCCCGCGCTTCGACTGTCTCCGACTGGGTTTTCCTGATCGCGCTGCTCGTGGTTGTGTTGGCGGTTGCGGTGATCATGGCTCTCGCGATTGCTTTCATGGCATACCGGATGGCTTCGCTGCTCTTCGGCTGGGCGTGAACACGCTCGGCGCTCATCTTCGCGCCCTGGCTCTCTGCGCGAGATGCCCCGGCATGCAGAAACCGGTGGTGGTCGGCCGACCGATCGCCAGTCGTATCCTCTTGGTCGGACAGGCTCCCGGAATCAAAGAGCCGCAACTCGGGCGCCCCTTCGCCTGGACTGCCGGCAGAACGCTGTTCCGATGGCTTGAGTCCGCGCTCGGATGGAACGAAGAGACGGCACGCAGCAAGATCTATTTCGCGGCGGTCTGCCGATGCTTTCCCGGCAAAAACCCGGGTGGCGGAGATCGTGTTCCGCGTGAAGAGGAAATCAGGGAATGCTCTCATTGGCTAAAGCGCGAATTCGAACTTCTGCAGCCCAGTCTCGTTCTTCCCGTTGGCCGGCTCGCAATCTCGCAATTCCTGGAGTTTGATTCCCTCTCGGCCGTTGTCGGGAGAATCTGGACGATTCCTTACCACGGAGACCTCAGGGACATTATACCGCTTCCACATCCGTCAGGCGCCTCAACATGGCACCGCATGGAGCCGGGCAAAACCTTGCTCGACAAAGCGCTTCGCCTCCTCGCTGCGCACCCGGTCACTCGCCTTCCCTGACGCCCGGGCTGAGTCGGAGCTGTAGCTCAGATTTCCGTTTTCCCATCCGACAAATCTAGTGGTTCAGAGAGTGTTCCCGCATTTCTCATTCCGGGCGAAGGCGGCTTCCCACTCAACCTCGTCGAATCCGACAAGATTCACGCCGTCGCCGGTGAGGAAAGGACGCTTGACCAGATTTCCATTCTTCGCGAGAAGCTCCAGAGCCCCAGCCTCGGAAATCTTCGAAAGCTTTTCGCTCATGCGAAGAGCCTTATAGTCCGCACCAGACGTATTGAAAAGTCTGCGGACATTACCGCATCCGCGAAGCATCGCCTTGAGCTCCGGAACTGTCGGAGGAGTTTCGCGGATGGCAAACTCCTCAAAGGCGATATTCCGCTGGCGGAGGAACTTCAAAGCCTTCCGGCAGGTCTCGCACTTCGAGTAGGCGTACGCTTTCAACATGGCGCAGCGCTGCGCATCCATCCGGGACATTGGCAATGCTCTGCCTTACGACTACTTGGTTTTGTCCCTAAGTGCCTGGATGCGTGCGCGTTTCCGATCGTAATCGAGCGCATGAAAAACTCGTATCTCTTCGACGCGGCAGGACACGGCCAGGCTTTCAAGGTAGCGGGTATACCATTTTGCGAGAAGGGTCGATTCCGCGTAGCGGGCAGAGATGGTCTTGTCTCGAAATGAGCTGGCGTGTCGCGATTCAAACATGTGAAATCGCAACCACCTGCGGTCTGCGCGCGTGATCTTCCCGGGTCGGCGGAAAAAAGCGACGAAGACCAGCAACACAAGGTAGGTGTCGACCTGGGCTTGCAATTCAAGGCTGCGAGCATAGCCCTCGTCGCGGTTCGGGGCTTCGCCGCGTTGGAACCGAAGGGCGGCATGCAGCGCGTGGTTGATCTCCTCGACGAAGGCTATAAGGGGCGCGATATTGGCGTCGCTTAAGCCCAGGCGGGGATCGTGCTTTTCCAGTTGCTCAATAAGCCAGCTCGAATAGTAGATCCCAACGCGCAAACGTCCGTCCGCTGCGCGCAAGAAGGTTCGCGCGAGCATGCTCAACTCAGCCGCTTGGGCCCCAGCGAGGGCGGAGAGCTGGTGGCAACGCCGCCGGTCGATTAGGCACTCTTCAAGATTCAAGCCGACGCTCGCATAGGTTCGCTCGAGTAGCCGCTGAATCTCGCTAAAGAGCGTGCTCACAAGGCAATGATCGGAGCAGTCGGAGAGTCAAGGTGCAAAAGTCTGCTCGCCAGATCGTTCAAGGCCAGTCGCACTTCGCGGAAGCCGCTCGCCAGCTCCTCGTAGATGGCTTGAAGCTTGAATTTCTTCGCCTCCCGATACTCGGAGGCAGCGCGATAATTCATCTGGCCCACCGCCTCGTAGAAGGAGAGGTTGGGCGCGCCGTGCTGCCGCGTGCGCATCTCCACGTTGTCCGCAAAAAGTCCGCTGATAAACAACGCATAATTCGCAGCGTGCGAACGAAGAAGAAACGCCTCCCTCGTCCCCGCATTGTTCATGGCGTGCATGATGTCGGAGAGGTATTGCATGCTCCGCCTGCCCGTCTCCTCGGGCGACTCCATTCGCGCCGTCCTCATAAACCCTTCAAGGACAGATGCCACAAAATCCGCCGCCTCGCGGCTCTTGACCGGCGTGCCGCGCAGAACCTTCCGGCAAAGAACATAAAATAGCAGCTGCGGAGAAATCGGCAGGCGCTGCGGTGACTCAAGGATTGCCCGGACAAGCATCTCATGATCGAGAATCGCGTCACGCGTATCCTCGTCGATCAAAAGCTTTACGAGCGAGACGTGGTCCGACTCGCTCCGCGATAGCACCGCGACGACAAAAGTAAAGTCGTCTGCCGTTAGGCGCATCCGACAATTCGCGTGGATCATCGGGACTTAACTCCTAGCATTAGACGTGCCAACATTTCTTTGGGGGGGTCTGGCAGGTTGCCCGAGTTTACTGCTTCGCGTAAAATCTTCAAGTTTTCTATTAATACGCACGAAAGCGCGGGCCCTTGCGTGCGCGCGATCACCAAACGCGTCTTCGTCCGAAACCCCTATTTGATCATCGGGGCCAGAGCATCCAACACGCCTTGCGCGCCCTCTTTTGCCGCATTCGGAAGCTCCTTGATAACGCGCGTGCCTCGGTCGATCATCTCGTCCTGCATGGCCGCGACGAGCCGTGAAGAGAGATCTTCCCGCAGTTCCTTCAACGAACCGCTGATCCTGACATTGGTCCAAACGTAGCCGTTCTTGGTTTCAGTGAAGACGCGTTCCCGCGAGCCGGGCAGCCACTGAAGGGTTTGGGGGGTAACTCCGACTTGCAGCGCTCCGTCAATTGTCCCGCCGCTGGTTACCGCGCAAGTTCCTTCCAGGCGCAGAAGACCCTTGGACTCTGCCACGAGGTTGGTGATCCGCAAGGTTCCCTTTGTCCATTCAAAGTTACCCGATACCTCCTGTAGCGGCATCCGCCGAAATTGTGGAGCGCCGGTGAATGATGCTATGCGATCGAGCAGATCCATGTTCTGCGCAAGGCCATCGGTCAGCCGGAAGCTTCCACCCGCCTCGCCGCTTGCAAGTCCGCTTTCGGGCCATTTCAGGGTCGCCGCGCCGGCCAGCTTGCCGGTGAGGCGCGAGCGCCAGACCGGGTCAAGAAACAGGGTCACGTCGACCTGGTTCCACTCGATGCGGAGCTTGGAGTTACCTGAAAACTCGCCCGAGGCGGAAATTCTTCCCGTTTCACCCAGACGAAATTGCGCATCTGTCAAGAAATACACATCGCCTTGAGTCCTTGAGCGGAAGCTCACGACGTTCAGCGCTGGGGTTTTCGCGAGGGCAAGCACGCCGCCCGAGCCCTCTATTGCCCAGCCCCCTCCATCGGGATAAATCCGCAATGCCGAATCCTGAAGGGACGCGATCTCCACACCGTCGCTGGCGCGAAATCGAAAGCGAGACTTCGCAATGTCCACCTGTCCCACCTCAAACTTCTTCGGGAGCAAGGCGGCCAATCCCCACCCCGCGGGCTTTCGTGGCATTTCGACTGGGTTCGGTTCGGTCGAGCCGGGGCGAAAGGTTCCATCGACGCCGACGACCTGCACCCGATCGACCCTCCAGGCTCCCCCCAATATCGCTCGCCAATTAACGTCCGCGCGGACCTGATCTGCATGCAAGGTTTCCACCACGGATCCCGGCAGGCCAGTGGCCTGAACTGAATCGGCAAACAAGGAGGAACCGGTCCAGCGCAAGGGACCGTAGACCACCTCGGAGGCCAGTGCTTCGCCCGTCTCGCTCGCAATCAACCTCCTAAAGGCCTCTCCCCGCAGAAATTTGCTCATCCACACGGAGGCCACCGCGGCTGCCAGCACCACCAGTGCGATACACACTCCCGCGGCCACCCAGAAAATTCGGCGCCCATTCATACTCAGGTAGAACCTAGCTCGCAGAATAATCGCCGCCAATGGTTGAAATGCTTCACCAAAGAAATAGCGTCTGTGGGGAATGGACATCGTTTCTTCGAATCGCCCATGAGCGCCGCTGCCGTTCACGCCCCCGCTCGCAAGCAAATGATCGCTGAACGCAGGAACCGTTCGGTCGCCTGGCGCGTGATTCATTGGCTCGGTTCTCTGCAGCTTGCCCTGATCCTCCTGACGACGATCGCCATTGCCTGTGCCATCGCGACCTTTGCGGAGTCGAATTTCAACACCAAGATTGCCCAGACCTACATTTACAAGGCCCCATGGTTCCAGGTTTGGCTCGGCGTCCTTTGCGTCAATCTTTTTGCTGTGACTCTCACTCGCTGGCCGTGGCAGCGACGGCATGTCGGCTTTGTGGTCACTCACTACGGAATAATTACTCTTCTCATCGGCGCGATGATCGGGATGCAAGCCGGGTTCGAAGGCAACGTGACCCTGCGCAAGGAGGCTCCGCCGGTGAGTCGCATCACGACGAATCGAAGCATCATTCAGGTCGAAAGCCCTGCGGACTCCGCCCTTTATTTGATGCCATTCGACGCGGAGGCTACCCGTCCAAGCGCCGGTCGGCCGCGGACTTTCGCCGTTCCCGGCACGGACCTCACGATCGTGGCGGATGAGTTCAGTCCGAATCTCGTTCACGAGCGGAGATTTATCGCCTCGGGGGGTCAGAACGCCGCTCCGTCCGCCTTGCTCAGGCTCTCCAGCAAGACGGCGGGCCAGACTCTCGATTTCCCTCTGGCTTTGCATGGGGACCAACCCGCTGAGGAGGACTTCTTTGGCTTGGCCCGCATCGTATTCCGCGCTGCCCTTGCGGAATTGTCTCCGGTGACCGACCAGGAAACCCAGATGATCTTCGCGAACTATGCACCGATCGTTCAAGCGGATGGCACCCCTTCCGGCGTGACGATCAGATTGAGCGAGGACGGCTCGAAGGTCACCATTCTTTCACCGCAAGGCGCTGGGGCCACCTACCTGCGCGACGAGATCATGAATCAGCCGATTAGCGAGGCCGATTCGCTTGTCATGGTGGAGGATTATTGGCCCGATTTTGCCATGAGAGGTGGCAGGCCGGCAAGTCTGTCGGACTCCCCAAACAATCCTGCGGCGCTAGTTCGTGTGTCCAGGATCGAGGGCGGCGAAAAGGCCAAGCCGTCTCTTGAGTTCGCGCCGGCTAACGAGGGCATCGTCTACCAACTTCGCCGCGGCGCGCAAGTCGTCGCCAGCGGAAGGGCGAAGCCGGGGGATTCGTTTTCCCTGGGCTGGGCGGATTGGCAGGCTGAACTCGTCCAGTTTCTTTCAAGAGGCGAACTTGTCAGCGACATCAAAGCGGGCACGCCTCTTTCCAAGGGAGAGCGAGGAATCCCGGGGTTTCGCGCCCACCTCCAAAACGGAAAAGGAGACCGCGGCTCTGACCGCTGGGTGGAATCCGGGCAAATCACCGCCCTGACCGATGGAACCCGGGTCGTGCGGATCGGTTATGGTTTGGAAACCAAAGCTCTTCCATTTTCGCTCAGGCTCATGAACTTCGAGGTTCCTCGCGACGAAGGAACGGACACCCCATCAAATTTTCTCGCAACAATCGAGTTTCGCGATTCGAAGACTGGCGGCACCAAAACGGGCGTTGCCAAAATGAACCACCCTGCGAGCTTCCCCGGCACGTTGTTCGCCAATCTCACAGGGTTCAACTACAAGTTCTCCCAGGCTGAGTGGAACCCCAGGGACCTGGGCGAAACAACACTCCAGGTTCTCTACGATCCTGGCTGGCTCCTCAAATGGATCGGATCCCTCGGAATCTGCCTGGGAATCGCGATTATGTTTTATTGGACACCGCGAGGGCGAAACTCAAACCTCTCTGCTTCGGCCATTCGGGAACCCTGAGCCGACCTTCGCGGCGGCATCCAATTGCGAACATTCCATAGGCTTGCCCTGCTGCTGCAGCACATGCCCCATAGCCGATCGACGTCCGAAGCGCAGGATACGGATCGAGGTTTTTTGCCTTGTCGCTCTTCAGGATCCGGCAGATCGTCTATGCGATCATCGACAAAGTGTTGGAGATCCCGTACCACATCCCTCTGGAGTTTTCCGATGTCGCGTTGCCCCCACTTTCCCAGCCGCGTGTGACTTCTCTGCGTCCCTGATGAAAAAACTCATTAACAGTCCGGAAAACGCTGTCAACGAGGCTCTTAAGGGAATGGAAGCGGCCTTTCCGGATCTTATCAAGGTCAACTACAACCCCAACTATGTCATGAGGGCGGATGCTCCGGTTAAGGATAAAGTTGCCCTCGTTTCGGGCGGAGGCAGCGGACATGAGCCTATGCACGGTGGGTTTGTGGGCAAGGGGATGCTTGATGCCGCCTGCCCGGGCGCCATCTTTACCAGCCCCACTCCCGACCAGATGCACGCGGCGACCAAGGCGGTTGCAGGTGAGAAAGGGGCTCTTCACATCGTGAAGAATTACACCGGCGACGTGATGAATTTCGAACTTGCCGCCGAGATGTTGCGGGGTGACGGCATACCGGTTGAAAGCGTAATCATCGACGACGATGTCGCCGTGCAGGATAGCACCTGGACGGCTGGGCGCCGGGGAGTCGGGACGACGGTGCTGGCGGAGAAACTTTGCGGAGCTGCGGCTGAAGACGGCCGCCCGCTGGCCGCGGTTCGTGACCTTTGCAAACGAGTCAATTCGCAGGCGCGTAGCATGGGCATGGCCCTCACCTCATGCACCGTGCCTCAGGTTGGCAAACCAACCTTCGACCTTCCGGAAGACGAGATGGAAGTGGGCGTCGGAATCCACGGAGAACCGGGTCGCAAGCGGGCGAAGCTGCTTCCCGCCGACGAAATCGTCGAACTCCTGATGGAGCCCGTGCTGAAGGACCTCCCTTTCAAGCAAGGCGACGAGGTCCTTCTCTTCGTAAACGGCCTGGGCGGCACGCCGTTGCTCGAACTCTTCATTGTCTACCGCAAGGCGGCTGAAATCGCCAAGCGGGTCGGTCTGAAGGTCAAGCGCAATCTTGTGGGCTCCTACATGACAAGCCTCGAGATGGCCGGAACCTCGATCACGTTGCTAAAGCTGGATGAAGAGATGACAACACTCTGGGACGCGCCAGTTTACACCGCGGCTCTGCAAAGGGGAATCTGATGAAATCGATTTCCTCCGCCCACGTCGAAGCCTGGCTGCGGCTCTGTGCCAAAGTCTTCTCGGAACACAAGGACGATCTCACAGATCTGGATGCCAAGATCGGCGACGCCGACCATGGCGTGAACATGGATCGCGGATTCTCGGCGATACCGCCGAAACTTGAGCCGCTCGCAGACAAATCGATCGGCTCTCTCTTCCGCACCAGTGCCCTCACTCTCATCTCGCAAGTCGGCGGGGCAAGTGGCCCCCTTTACGGCACCTTCTTTCTCCAAGCCGCCCGCCTTGCAGATGGAAAGACCGAACTCACGCTCGAAGAGCTTTGCGAGTGCTTTGACATAGGGCTGACCGGCATCGTGAATCTCGGGAAAGCGTCTTTGGGCGACAAAACCATGGTGGACGTGCTTGGCCCGGCCCTTGCCGCGTTACGCCCGCAGAGCGGCGACTCGATCGAGACCGCGCTGGAGCGCGCCGCTTCCGCCGCCCGCGAGGCGGCTGAAGCGACAATTCCCATGACCGCAAGGAAGGGTCGAGCGAGCTACCTGGGAGAACGAAGCACCGGGCACAAAGATCCGGGCTCCGAATCGTCGGCGTTGCTGCTGGAGGCGCTGACCGAGACGATCAAGGATTCCGCCTGATTTTCAAAGGAAATCATGGTCGGTCTCGTGCTCGTCTCCCACAGTCGCACGCTGGCCACGGCGGTAAGGGAGTTGGTGATTTCCATGAGCGGGCCCACGCTTCCCATCGCGATTGCCGCGGGCGTCGGTGAGGACCGCTCGGAACTGGGCACCGATGCAACCGAGATTCTTGAGGGAATCCAAACGATAATGAGCGAGGAAGGCGTGCTCATTTTGATGGATATCGGCAGCGCCATCCTGAGCACCGAAACAGCTCTAATGTTTCTCGCTGAATCCGAGCGCGCAAAGGTGCGTTGTTGTGGAGGGCCCTTCGTCGAAGGCGCGGTCGCAGCCGGAGTCGGGGCGGCACTCGGCTTGAGTCTCGATGAAGTGGGCAGAGAAGCTGCGAAGGCACTCCGCCACAAGTCGGAACACTTCGGCGACAGCGGCGGCGATCACGAAGTCGTGCAATTTCTGAAGCCCAGGCAGAATGAGAGCGATTTTCTCGCCACGACAGTTGTTGTCCGAAACCCTCACGGGCTTCATGCGCGTCCCGCGGCGCGATTTATCAGGGAGGCTGCGCGGTACGATAGTGAGGCAAGGGTGCGCAATCTCAGCAATGGCCGGGGTCCGGCTTCGGCAAGAAGCATGAGCGGGCTTGCTTCGCTTCAAATCCTGCAAGGCCACGAGATCCAGATCTCGGCGCGAGGACCTGCCGCCGAAACGGTCCTGACCGCGCTGCGGGCGGCGGTCAAGGCAGGCCTCGGCGAAGAGGTGAATGAGTCTCCGCCTCCGGCTGCCGCTTCAGCGAACAGTGCAATCGCGCAGAGCCGGGCTCCGGTTGCGGTATCGGGAGGAATCGCCATCGGTGAACTTTTCTTCGCTCGTGCAATCAACACCGACCTCCCGACCGGCAAAGTCGAGGATACGGCTGGAGAACGCGAGAAACTCCGGAAGGCCATCGAGAAAGCCAAAATCGAGCTCGCGCGAGACGAGCAATCGCTCAAGCGATCGCTTGGAAAAGAAGAGGCCGAGATTTTTCGGGCGCAGGCGCTCGTCCTCGAAGATCCCGCGCTCGTCGAGGCCGCCGAGCGCTCCATTGAGGACGACCATGAAAATGCTGCCGCGGCTTGGCAGAGGTCGTACCAGAACGTCGCCGAGGCCTATCAAAGCTTGGAGGACGAATACATGCGGCAACGCGCGGCGGATATCGAAGACATGGGATTTCGGGTCTTGAAGGCTTTGGGAATCCGCGGCCCGAAAGTCACTCAACCGGCCCGCCCGGGCATTCTCGTTGCCGACGACCTCACGCCCGCGGATGTCACGAACCTTTCCGAGAAATTGATTCTCGGAGTGATCTGCCTGAAAGGAGGGAAAACGTCGCACGCCGCCATTCTTCTCCGCGCCCGCGGCGTGCCGGCTATCGCGAATGCGGGATCGGTCCTTGAGAGCGCCAAAGTCGAGCCGACCGACGGCACAACCCTCGCCGCGTTCGATGGCGAAAGCGGCGAGCTCTGGCTTAATCCGGCGACGACCAAACTGCAGGAACTGCGCGGACGCCAGGAGCGCCTGCAGAAAGAAGACGAGAGACTTCGCCGTATCAGCCGCGAGCAAGCGGTAACAAAGGACGGACACCCCGTCGCCGTCTTCGCCAACCTCGGTCACGCCGGAGAGGCCGCGCCAGCCTTGAAAAACGGTGCAGACGGGGTCGGGCTCTTTCGCACGGAGTTTCTGTTCCTCGACCGCGACCATGCTCCGGACGAAGACGAGCAATTCGAAGCGCTGAGAGAATTGCAGGGAGTCATGGATCTCAGGCCCGTGATCATTCGAACTCTCGATGTCGGCGGCGACAAGAATGCCCCGAGCCTCGGTTTGCCGCGCGAAGCAAACCCCTTCCTGGGCGTGCGTGGCATCCGGTTCTGCCTGAACCGCCGCGAGCTCTTTCGAACTCATCTGCGCGCGATTCTGCGCGCGGGTCATGGGGGCAACTTCCGGGTGATGTTTCCCATGATTTCCGAGATGCAGGAACTCCGGGACGCCCGGTCAGAACTCAAGGACGCCCATATCGCGCTGGAGAGCGAGGAGAAGCAGCACGCCTGGCCTATACCCGTGGGTGTCATGATCGAAGTTCCCTCCGCCGCCATCCTTATCGACCAACTCGCAAAAACAGTTGATTTTTTCAGCATCGGAACCAACGATCTCACGCAGTATCTCCTGGCGGCAGATCGCGACAACCCCGACTTGGGGCGTTTTCAGGACGCCTTGCATCCCGCCGTGCTCCGCTTGATTTCCCAACTCACAACCGCCGCTCACCGGCATGGCAAACACGTGGGCGTCTGCGGAGAGGCGGCCTCTGATCCAGTCGCAGCCCTGCTGCTCCTCGGGCTCGGAGTGGACGAGTTGAGCCTGGCCCCCGCGCTGATACCCAGGATCAAGGACACTATTCGATCGTCCAGCAAAGGCGAAATGGAAGCGCTTTCCAGGAAGGCTCAAACTCTCGGAAACGCTTCGGAGGTGCGCGCGCTTTCCGGCGCTCGATAACCAACCGCGGCGAAGCCCACCGCCACCGCTTTCGCGCTTGCGAAAGGGGCTTCCTTGTGTCCAATGCTCGGGCAACGTGTCACTCCAATGAAATATTTTCTTCCGATCGCTGCGCTCCTCCTTGCAGTGCTAAATGGCCTCTTGCTCATTCCCACAATGAGTGCGCACGCGTTTCTGATCGCGGCCCTGGCGCTCGTGCTGGCGATTGTCGTTCTCGTGCTCACGCTGCTCCCCGCGCTTCAACAGGCTCCCACGCCCGCGCCTGCTCCGGTTGCTGCGCAGCCGCCGCCTGCTCCGGCAGCAAACCAGGCTGAGGCGGAGGTGGTGGCGTTTCTCGGCTTGCTCCAGGAAAAGGGTCGCCTGGTGGACTTTCTGATGGAGGACCTCGCCTCTTTTGAAGACACGCAAGTCGGAGCGGCGGCACGGGTGGTCCACCAGGGATGCCGCCAGATCCTAACCGAGAATTTTAGAATTGCTCCGGTTTCTCAGGCAGAGGAGGGATCACAAATCACGCTTCCCCCGGGCTACGCAGCGGATGAATACCGGCTCCTGGGAAAAATAAGCGGGAATCCCCCGTTTACGGGAACCCTGGTCCACAAGGGTTGGAAGACTGAATCCGTCAAGCTCCCCCGTATTGTGAAGTCCGACGAAAAACGTCTGCCGAGCATCGCGCCGGCACAAGTCGAGTTGAAATAAGAGCCGATCCGATTTTCACGAAAATGAGCAAGCGTTTCAGCCTCGGCATCGACCTGGGCACGAGCAACAGCGCGGTCGCGACGGACGACTTCGAGAGCGACCGGACCGAAATCGTGGAGATCACTCAGATGGTGCGGCCAAATCAGGTCGGGGAAAAGCCGA
>DASTFP010000084.1:0-9712 GCA_035719865.1 Terrimicrobiaceae bacterium
TCGATAACGATGTATCCTCCGCACGGCAGCCAGACCTGTCTCTGAAAGGCGGCGTCAATTTGCGCCTGAACCCCGAAGCAGTCGAAGACCGGCTGGGAACCGGTGTAATGCTGGATGCGCTTCTTGGCCCTTGAAGAGATCTGTCCCACGAGATCCTGGATCCGCTCCCAGGCCCTCAGATCATCAATCATTACCGCGTCGATCTCGTCGGTGAGAAAATCGCGCACGGTCCGCTCAATCAGGTCGGGTTCCTGAAAGAGGCAAACCGGTGCCGGCAGGTCCTCAACGCCCTTTTGGATGTTGTCCCATTGCTGGAGAAGAATGGTCAGGTCCCGGACAAAATAGCGTGCGCGCTGGCTCTGGCCGACCGTGCGAATGATCACCCCCATGCTCTCGGGAATATCGAGTTCGCGAAGGATTCTCCGCAGCCGCTCACGCTCTTTGGGATCGTCAATTTTTCTGGAGATCCCGCATTGGTCATTGAAGGGCATGAGCACGAGATAGCGGCCCGCAAGGCTTACGTCGGTCGTGATGCGCGGTCCCTTGTTGCCGATGGGCCCCTTCTTGACTTGGACGAGGATGTCGGAACCTACCGGGTAGATCTTCGGCACATCCTTATGGGTGATCTTTTGCCCCTTCTTTTTTCCGGCCTCTCGCGAGACGGCTTCGACGCCACTGTCGAGCGCCGCAGGAATTGCGTCCCAGAATTGCAGGAAGGCATTTTTCTCGAAGCCGATGTCGACGAACATCGCCTTGATGCCCTGTTCGATATTTCGAACCTTTCCCTTGTAAATTGCTCCGACAATGTTGCGGTCGGAATCGCGTTCGGTGGTATACTCCTCTAGGCGATTGTTTTCAAGCAGTGCGACGCGCTTTTCCAGCCGCTCGCAGCTGACTACGAGCTTGATTCCTGTGCTCTTCTTCCCAAGGCCTAAAATTTTCTTTACGGTTTCTATCATCAAAAAATGCGGGTTGACCTCCGCGGAGGGAGGAAAATTGTTGAAAAAAGCAGGCCTTCATCGGCGAGGACTGGAAGGGGACGAGGGAGCCCTTTGCTTCTCCTTTTTCTCTTTGTTGCCTCCTCGGAGGAAGTTGAAAAACTTCTCGATCCCGGAGGGTCTGCGCGCTCGTTCTACTCTGTTCTTGACTCTTCCGCCCTCGTCCGCTTCCTCGCGCACGTTGGGAGCGGCGGGTTTACTCTCCTGAGCCGGGCGACGCGAGGGGGCACTGCTGCCGCTCGTCTCGTCGTCGGCCGCGATCGTCGTGGACGTTGGGATTTCCCGATCGAAGTCCACGCTCTCGACAAAGCTGAAATTGCCCTCGGCAGGGTCGAGCCAAGCCAATGGGAACTCCTTGCCCTGGTCCAGAGCAAAGGTGTCCTCGAGAATCTTGGCGGCGATGGGCGCTGAGACGCCGCCGCCGGATTTCGCACCTTGCACGATCACGCAGACGGCATATTTCGGCGCCTCGTAAGGAGCGAACGCAAGGAACCAGGTATGATTATCCTTCACGCCGCTGCGCCAGAACTGGGCCGTGCCCGTCTTGCCGGCCACTGTGACGCCCTTGATGCGTGCCTTGCCGGCGGTTCCGCCGCCCTCGTTGACAACCTTGCTCATTCCTTGACGGACCTTTTCGATCATTTCCGCCGTCATGCCTCCGTCGGTCAGGAGATTGGAGCGAACCTTGGCCGGCTCCTGAAGAAGAATTGTTCCGTCCTGCGCGACGACCTTGTCAACCATTCTCGGATAGTAGCAGGTTCCCCCGTTGCCCACCGCAGCGGTGACCATGGCCATCTGCAGGGGAGTGGCAAGAACATCTCCCTGGCCGATGGCCGTATTCGCCGTGAGTCCTGAGCTCCAGCGCGCCTGGGGGTTGATGGTTGCCAGCCATTCCGGACCCGGCAGCACTCCGGGAGCCTCGCCGGAGAGGGGAACTCCAGACTTCTGGCCGAGGCCAAGCATGTTCCCTGTCGCAACAATCTGGTCGATTCCTGCAGCGTTTCCATATTGGTAGAAGAAGGCGTTGCAGGAAACCTTGATGGCATTGGGAAGGCTCAGCGTACCATGGGTGCCCCCCTTGTCGGCAATCCAGCATCTCATATATTTGTTTCCGTACTGCACGCCGCCGTAACAACTGAAGGTACGGTCGCCTACACCGGCTCGCAGGCCGGCGAGCCCTATCGGAATTTTATAGGTTGAGCCGGGAGCATACGCGCTGATCGCGCGATTGAGAAGCGGGTTGGTTTCGTCCTTGTTCAGCGCCAACCAATCCTTCGCGGCGATCGCGGGAATGAATTTGTTCGGATCGTAGGAGGGAACGGAAGCCATCGCCAAAATGTCGCCATTGTTGGGATCCACAACGACCGCCGCCGCGCGTCCCACCGCGCGCAACGCCTGCTCGACGATATATTGAATGCGGGCGTCGATCGTCAGATAGACGTTCGCTCCCTGCTTGGGCTCGACGATCTCGGTTTCGCCGCGGATGATGGTCCCCTTGGCATCTCGTTGCAGGATTTTCACGCCGGGAGTGCCCTTCAGGTAATCGTTCATCGCAAGCTCGATCTGGGCTTTGCCCTCCATATCGGGATCGTAAAAGTTAAACTTGTTGATGTCGGGAAGCTTGCTCAAGTCGCCGGGCATGCCCACATAACCCAGGAGGTGTGCGCCCAGGGCCCCGTAAAGGTATTGACGCACGGGCTTCTTCGTGACGTTGACTCCGGGCACGCCGAGGTTCCGCTCCGAAAGCAGCGCCATGGTCTCGAAGTCCATATCCTGCATGTAATTGTAGGGCACCTCGCTCCGGAGCCTGTAATGGATCTGCAAGCGGTCGGCGTTGTAGTCCTGCGCAACGCCGAGTTCCTCCAGCCTGGGAATGATCTCTTCGGCGACAATTCGGCGCACGTCGGCCTCCGACAGATCCTTTTGCATGTTGCGCACGGTTCCACGAAAGGTGTTCATGGGAACGTTGCCGTGGCTTTCGCGGTAAGCGCGCACCATGTCCGGGAGAAAGAAGTCCACATCGAAGCTCGCGCGATTCTGGACCAGGGGAATGCCGTTCCGGTCCAGGATGTCGCCCCGAACGGCGGGGATTCGAACCGTGATGCGTGAGCCCGAGGCAACTTTGGCCGTGTATTCTGAGCCGCGGGCGATCTGCACGTACCAGAGACGGAAGACAAGGGCCGAGATCGCCAAAAGGATGATGGTCCCGAGGAAATAGATGCGGTAAGGGATCTGCCCGCGCTTCATGGCTGCTCGATCCTGTAGGCGCGAAGGCGCGTGTGCCCGTGCACGTAGGGCGCAAGCTTGGTGACGGTCAGATGGACGAGCGGCGAAAGAAGCGCCGCGAACAACCCTGGCGCGAAGACAAGCCAGGCGACAGTCTCATTGAAATAGATGCCCTGCCGCCGGAAGCAAATCATGAGGAATTGGAGAGCAAGAAAGATGCTTGTGCACAACGCGCTGAGCAACACATGCAACCACCACCGACCGCCAGTGAAAGCGGGCTGAAGACCGTGAGCAAAAAGCCCAAAAAACACGAAGACCACAATAGACCATCCGAGCGCAATTTCAACGCGGCCGTCGGTGACGTTCATATAGGCAAGGTCGGTGAGAAATCCCGTGTAGACCGCCATGAGCAGCGTCGCCCAGAAGGGCATCGCCAGCGCGCCATAACAAAATAGCATCGGCACCAGGAACACGCGCGCGCCGTGGAGAAAGCGCACCGGGGGAAGAAATTCCTCGATGATGAGCGCAAAAAAAATTGCCAGAGCCAGGGATAACCAACCGACGGCGAGTTTCATTTCGCTCCCACTACCACGAAGACATCCTCCACGGTGGAGAGGTCCACCGAAGGTTCGACGATCGCCTGGCCATCAAGCGGGCGAGCTTGGAAGCTTTTCACGGCCCCGATCAAGATGCCCGATGGGAACACGCCGGTCGAAGTTCCCTTGACGACGCCTTCGGTATAGACTTTTTGCCCAGGCTGAAGGTCGGCTTTCTTGCTCAAAAAATTGAGCTGCATTTCGTTGGGGGAACCTCCTTCACCCATCCGTCTGCCCGAGAGAATTCCTCTTTCGTTGGAGCCCTCGACCTTGGCGGCGACCTTGCAACTCTCGTCGCTGATCAGGAGGACGATGGATTCGTTCTTCGACACCGTGGTGGTCTTCCCGACCAGGCCAATGTCCGTAAGCACCGGCTGATCGGGTTCAAGGCCCTCCTCAAAGCCGCGGTTGATTTTGACCGTGCTCCACCAGGTGGCGGCGTCACGGGAAACGATGCGCGCGGGCACCAGTTTGAAAATCGAACGCTTTCTGTACTCGAGAGCGGAGCGGAGTTTGTTGTTCTCGGCCTCAAGATCTCTGAGAATCTGGTTGGTGGCACGAAGTTCCGTGTTCTCGATCTTGAGCTGCCGGTTTTCCGCTTCGAGCTCATCGAGGGTCTTGAGGCCTTTTCCCATGGCGCCAAGCTGTCGTTGGACGGCCGAGCCCGTCTTCAGGAAAGGCGAGACCGCGCTGAGAAATCCGGCCTGAAGTCTTCGCATTGTGCCGGAGCCGAACGATGAAAGGATGATGGCGCCAACAATGACCGCAGCGACGAGGACGATGTTAAGCCGGCTCATTGAAACCGTTAGCTACATCCTCCTCGAAACGCCGCGTCTTGCCACGACCTCGGCGTCAGTGGGTGCTTGAGCTGCGATCCCGGGAAGCAACGGCCCTCAGAAAACGCAGCTCTTGAAGGGCCCGGCCTGTACCTTCAGCCACGGCGCTCAGAGGATCCTCCGCTACATGCACGGCCAATCCGGTTTCTTCCTGCAACAGCTTGTCGAGCCCCCTCAGCAGCGCACCGCCCCCTGCCAGGACGAGCCCCCGGTCCACGAGGTCCGCAGAGAGCTCAGGCGGACAGCGTTCCAGGGTAATGCGAACGGAGTCAACGATTGTTGAGACGGGTTCCATCACGGCTTCGCGCACCTCCTGCGAGGAAATGGTAATAGTCTTCGGCAATCCTGCGACCAGGTCGCGCCCCTTAACCTCCATGCTTAACTCCTTTTCCATCTTGTAGGCCGACCCGATCTTGATTTTGATATCTTCCGCCGTCCTCTCGCCGATCATCAGGTTGTAGGCGCGCTTCATATAGTTGATGATCGCCTCGTCGAGTTCATCTCCCGCGACGCGCACGCTGCGACTGAAGACGATCCCCGAAAGCGAAATGAGCGCGACTTCCGTGGTGCCTCCGCCCACGTCGATTATCATGTTGCCTGCGGCGTCCTGCACCGGGAGTCCACAGCCGATCGCCGCAGCCATGGGCTCTTCGATCAGGTAGACTTCGCGCGCTCCGGCGTGAGTGGCCGAGTCTTTGACCGCACGTTTTTCGACTTCCGTGATGCCGCTTGGGACGGCAATGACCACGCGCGGTCGCACCATTCGCCGACGATTGTGCACCTTGCTGATGAAATGCCGGAGCATGGCTTCGGTCACCTCGAAGTCCGCAATCACGCCGTCCTTGAGCGGACGAATTGCCACGATGTTGCCCGGAGTGCGGCCGAGCATTCGTTTCGCCTCATCGCCGACGGCGAGCACCTTGTTCGTGCCCTGCTGAACGGCGACCACGGAGGGCTCTCGCAGCACGATGCCGTGATCCTTGACGTAAACGAGGGTATTGGCCGTGCCGAGGTCGATGCCGATATCGTTCGAAAAAAACCCTAAGACGTTGTCAAACATTGAAAGTATAGCGTTGGAGTTGGCATTCGCGGGGTCTCCATCGTCGCCGGAGGGTCCCAAGCCAAGGCCGGAAGTTGGTGCCCCTGCGCAGCGGCGTCAAGCGTCGAAACCTGCATCAGAGGAAAGACGCGGTCTCCCGATTCTTCGCGGCGAATTTTCGCCCCGTGACGCGTTGCTCCGCGGCACAATTGAGTCCTCGCCCTCTAGATCGCTGCAGCGATCGCGCCGCCCATGCCGGCGGTATCAACGGGGACCGTTCCGGGAGTGAAAATGTCCGCGGTTCGCAAACCGGCCTTGATGACCTGCCGGACGGCCGCTTCGATGGCCGTGGCCGCTTCTTCCTGTCCGCACGAAAACCGCAGCAGCATGGCGGCGGAGAGAATCTGCGCTATTGGATTGGCGATTCCCTGGCCGGCAATGTCGGGCGCTGAGCCGCCGCTTGGCTCGTACATTCCGAAGCGGGCCCCGCCGGAGATTGCCTCGCCCAAGCTCGCGCTCGGCAGCATGCCCAGGGATCCGGTGAGCATGGCAACCTCATCGCTGAGGATATCGCCGAAGAGATTCTCCGCCAGAAGCACGTCGAAGCTCTTTGGATTCTTGACGACCTGCATCGCGGCGTTGTCGACGTAGAGGTGATTCAGGGTGATGTCCCGATAATCTCTAGCCACCTCCTCTACTACGCGACGCCAGAGGACCCCGTTTTGGAGGACGTTCGCCTTGTCGACGGAAGTGACCCTGCCCTTTCGCTTGCGCGCGGCCTCAAAGGCGACCTTGGCGATTCGCCGGATTTCACTTTCCCAATAGACCATGGTGTCGACAGCAAACTGCTCTCCGCCCTCCTGTTTGATGTATTTGGGTTCCCCAAAGTAGAGCCCGCCGGTGAGCTCGCGCACACAGAGGATATCGAAACCGCCCTCGACGCTCCGGGGGTGCAGCGGCGAGGCGTGGGCGAGTTCCGGCAGACAAACGGCCGGACGCAGGTTCGCAAACAATCCGAAATATTTGCGAAGCGGAAGCAGCGCGGCGCGCTCGGGCTGCTCAACAGGCGGAAGAGATTCCCATTTCGGACCTCCGACAGACCCGAAGAGGATCCCGTCGGCCTGTTCACAGGCCTTGAGTGTCTCCTCGGGAAGGGCCTTGCCGTGCGTATCGATTGCGCTGCCGCCGATTGGCTTTTCGTCGAATTCGAGAGCAATGGAGAACTTCTGTTGAACCGCACGGAGCACGCGCAAGGCCTGAGCCATAACCTCCGGGCCGATGCCGTCGCCTGCCAGAACCGTGATCTTATAGGTGTTGCTCATCTTGCCGCATGCAAGCAGCCGATTCGCACGCTGGCAAGCCGGGGCGTGTCAAAGCGTGCTTCTCGCGGCACTCAAGCGGCGCGCGCGCTGGATAAAATCGGCAACCAGCACCCTGGATTTTCTCCCCGGACTTCTCTCGACCCCGCTGGCCACATCAACCGCGTGCGGGCGGGCGACCTGGATCGCCTCCCGGACATTATCCGGCCGGAGCCCACCGGCCAGAATCACTCGCCTGGCCGGCTGCGCGGCGACGAACTCGCCCACCAGATCCCAGTCCAGCCGTGCGCCCGTGCCGCCGTAGGCAGTCTCTAACCAGGCGTCGAGCAGGAGATAGCGGGTGTCGTATCGCAGAGCCTCCTGCAGAGACTGCCGATCCTTGACACGAACAGCTCGTATCCAGGCGGGGAATCCGGCGTGCGCGCAGAGCTCCGGGGTTTCGTCGCCATGGAATTGCACGGCTTCGAAGCATCCGGAATCGCGCAGCGCTTCAAGTTCGCTCCGGAGGGAGTTGACCACCACCGCAACTCGGAAAGCGCGGCCCTCGAGTGCCGAGATCCAGTCCTGGCTTTCTTCGAACAGAATCCGCCTTTTCGATCCGGAATAGAAATTAAAGCCCAGCGCGTCGGCGCCTGCGGCGATGGCCATTTCGGCATCCGTCGCGCTTGTAATGCCGCAAATCTTTACTCGCACGGGATCACCCGGGCCAAGGAAGTTCATTTTGGAAGAAGATCGAGCTCGGGAATGTCGCGCACAAGTTGAATCAATCCTTCCTGCCAGCGTTCGCGTACCGTTCGCAAGTAGGGATCGTTCTCCTCAAACTTCATCCGATGGCGCACCTCGAGGCTGTCCGCCTTGTAGGCAAACATCTCGAACGGCGTACCCACGGAAAGATTGCTCTTGGCCGTCGCGTCGAGCGAGAGAAGGCCAAACTTCACCGCTTCGCTAAGCGGTGTTTCATAGCTGAAACCGCGGTCAAGAATCGGTTTGCCATACTTCAGCTCGCCAATCTGCAAAAATGGCGACTCGCGACTCGAATGAATGGCGTTGCCCTCGGGATAGATCTGGTAGATCTCCGGCGATTGCCCGGCAATCTGGCCGCCCAGGATAAAATTGCTGTTAAAGCTTATTCCCGCCCTGTCGAGCGCCTGGGCGTCGAGGCGCCAAACCTCGCGAATCCGCTGCCCAAGGTAATGCACGGTTTCAAAGAGGTCGGCCTGATTGAGCAGGCAACTAAGGTTTGGATTCTCCTTCGCCTTTTCCAGATCACGGTTGACATAGGCCGTCACCGATTGGGTGACGGACAGGTTTCCCGAGGTCAGAAGGCACAAGACCCGCTGACCCCTCACCTCGTAGACCCGCATTTTGGAATGCGTCGTGACGTTGTCCACACCGGCGCTCGTCCGGGTGTCCGAGAGAAAGACGAGTCCCTCCTGGCAATGCAGGCTCAGGCAATACGTCATTCGATCACCCGCGCGTTGGCCCGCTTCACCGCCGCATGGTGAGTGATCACGTGAATCCTTCCGTCGCTGCCGCGGAAAAAGGAACTTAGTAACCAGCTTATGACGCTGATGATGATCGCGCCAAAAAACGCGCTCCAGAACCCCGCGACATGGAACGCCGGCACGATCTTCGAAACCAGCAGCAGCAGCAGCGCGTTGATGACGAAGATAAAGAGCCCCATCGTGACGATGATAAAGGGCAGGCTGAGAAGGAGTAGCACCGGACGAACAAAGGCGTTGATGATTCCGAGCAGAAGACAGGCGCCAAGCAACGCACCCCAACCGTCGTAACCGATCCCCGGAATAATATGCGCCGCCACCAGAACTGCAATCGTCGTGACCAACCAGCGAATGACGAAAGCGCCCATGGAAAGAACCCTATTTTGCCCGAAAAATTTTTGAAGATTTATTTTGCAAAGCCTGCCGGTCGCGACGGTAGTCTAGGGCCCAAGGAGTCCAGATAATGTCGAAAAAGAAGAGCGACGAACCCACAAAATCGAAATCGAAGAAATCATCGAAAAAATCTTCCGCCGAGATCACTCTCGATGGCGTAGCGGCCGCGCCCCTGCAATCGCTGGCGCCACCCAAACCGCGCAGCGCAGGCGGCGGAAGGAAAAAAAACGCCGCCCGGTTTGAGCTATCCATCGACGATATCGCTCGCAGGGCCTACTACATCGCCGAACGCCGCCGAAATCTCAATCTGGAGGGCGACGAACTGGGCGACTGGGTCGAGGCGGAAAGGCAGCTCCGAAAAGAGGTGCTCGAAAAATCCTCCTGAGGTCCGCCTGACGGATTCGATAGGGGTTGCACCCCGCGACGCGGCAAAATGCGGTCGCTGACCCTCGCACCGCCGTCGTCAAAAACTTTTCTCTTGCCTGACGGTCTGGGTTCTTTACCTTCCGGGACCCCCGCATGATGTTGGGTTGGAGTGCGCGGAGCGCCCTCCTGCTTTCCAATCGCGGGAGGAATTCAATCATGTTCGCACGGCAAACAGAAGCACGCTCTGGCGCACGACTCAGCGAGTCGCTGCCTCGCTTCCGTTTGCGGTGAACACCACCTGCTTCTGAAATGCGCGCCACGCTTGGGGCTAAAGCCCAATCATCCAATCCGAACTCTCCCGACCGCGCCTTCCCGCTGGAGCGGACGCGCAATATCGGAATCGCCGCACATATCGATGCGGGCAAGACGACCCTGAC